>JAUVQD010000103.1 GCA_030598355.1 Actinomycetes bacterium | reverse complement strand
GCTGCCACAACCAATACAGCAATATCAGTTACGCTGGCTCCGCGAGCCCTCATGGCCGTAAAAGCCTCGTGCCCCGGCGTATCAATAAACGTTACTCTTTTATCGTTATGAAAAACCTGATATGCACCAATGTGTTGTGTTATGCCACCTGCCTCACCGGCAAGTACGTCAGTCTTTCTTATCGCGTCAAGCAAGAGTGTTTTGCCGTGGTCGACGTGTCCCATTACCGTTATAACCGGTGGTCTGGGCTGCAGCGAAGCTTCGTCATCGAAAATTTCTTCTTCTTCCTCAGTTTCTTCTGCGTTAATATCGAATTGAATTCCAAGATCATCGCCTAAAACCCCAATGGCTTCGGCGCTTATATTCTGGTTGATCGTGACCATCTCGCCCAGTTTAATTAAAGTCTTTATCAAATCGTTTGGATTCTTGCCCAAGGCCGCGCCGAGTTCTTTGACGGTCGCGCCCTCAGGAATCTCAACAACTGGTTTATCCTCTTCTTCAGCGCTCGACTCAATCTCTTCCACAACAACTTCGTCAGGCGGCGCCTTCACTTTGGTTTTCTTTTCTTCCTTCGCCGGTGGGGTTTCTTCCGCTTTCGCGCCGGGCTTAACATTCTTTGCCTGAATTCTTGCTTCTGCTTTTTCCAATTCTCGACTCACTACTTTACGAACTTGTTCAGATGTTTCCTCGTCAAGGGCCTCAAACGAGCTCTTTACGGGAATGCCTTTTTTGGTCAAGTGTTCGATAACTTTTTCGTTGGTCATGTCTAGCTCTTTGGCTAGCTGGTGAACTCTGATTTTAGGCATTTAACTCATAACCTGACATGTTTTTTTCCTCAAAAGGTAGATAACCTCAACTTCTTTTGCGCCTTAGCGGTTAGCCGTTATCGCCCTGTTTTTGGTGCGCCGCCAAACCGCAATATGAACTTCCCGGCTTAGCCTTCCTGGTACACCTGGACTTATCGGCCTTAATGGCCTCGCAACGCCCGGTAGACTCTTCTTTTTCGGCTTTCTTGGCTTTCTTCGCCACGCCCGAAAGAAGTTCTTCCGCCACCTTAGTTTCGCTTTTTATATCAATGCGCCAACCACTCAATTTGGCTGCCAATCTGGCGTTCTGACCTTCCTTGCCTATGGCCAAAGATAGCTGGCTGTCCGGCACAATAACTACAGCCGTATTCTCGTCTTCGTCGATTTGTACTTCTTTTACTTTCGCGGGCGATAGCGCGTTAGAGACATAGGTCTTGGGATCTTCGTTATATTGAACAACATCAATCTTCTCCCCGCGAAGTTCCGACACAACCATTCTAACCCGACTACCTTTTGGGCCAACGCAAGCTCCAACTGGATCGACCCCTTCTTCGCTTGAGGTCACCGCAAGCTTGGATCGATAACCCGGCTCGCGAGCTACCGATTTAATTTCAACAAAACCATCGTATATTTCAGGCACTTCTAACTCGAAAAGCCGCCTTAGTAACCCTGGATGAGAGCGCGAAACAATAATTTGCGGCTCTTTAGTTGTCCTTCGCACCTCTACAATATACGCTTTTAATCTCATGCCGTGATCGTATCGTTCTGAAGGCACTTGTTCGGTTATCGGCAGCAAAGCTTCTACCCTTCCAAGGTTAACCAGTGTATATCGCTGGTCAGATTGTTGAACTATTCCGGTTACAATGTCTCCTTCGCGTCCCTCGTACTCGGAGAACATCATCTCGCGCTCAGCTTCCCGAATGCGCTGAAGAATCACCTGCTTGGCCGTTTGGGCAGCTATCCGACCGAAATCACTGGCACTAGTTTCCTTTTCGACAGCAACTTTATCTCCGTCATCACCCTCAACGATTTCATAGACTTTCGGCTCGCCTGTTTCAGGGTTTATCTTTACCTGAATCTCACTGTCTTCGTCGTAATTCTTCTTGTATACAGCAGCCAAGGCAATTTCAAGTGTCTCCAGGATCGCCTCTGGTTCGATCTTTTTCTCTCGCTCAAGCTGCTTAAGCGCCATAATGAGTTCTTTATTCATCTTCTGTATCCTTCTCACCGGTGAATACTAAATTGGCTTTCAACACTTGACTGTAGCTAAGATCTACCTTGTCTCCTTCAAACTCAATCGAGAAACCCGAATCATCTACCTTAATCAATTTTCCCTTATACTTCCGGCGCCCGTCAATCGAGCGCTTGGTTTTTACTAAAATCTTCTGACCCTTAAAACGCTCGTAATGACTCACTTTCGTCAACCGACGTTCAATACCTGGTGAAGAAACTTCCAGACTATACGATGCCTCGATTATATCACCCTCATCAAGCAGACTGTTTATAAGATTGCTTGCCTTAGCACAATCTTCCAGCCTTACGCCTGACGGCTGATCAATATAAACCCGTAGCACCATCCCTACCGGCTCACGCCTGTACTCAATGTCTACTACCTCATACCCCATGGACTCAAGCTGGGGCTCTATCGAGGCTTTTACACTTTCCTTAATTTCCAGCGCTCTCAAGGTTATTACCCAATAAAAAAGTGGGTTAATACCCACTTAAAGTTCGAACAACCGATATCTAATGACTATATCACAATTTTTCTAGGCAGCGCAATACGCACTTAATCCTTATACTTTCTTCTCTGGCTTTATGCTCCGATACATCTCTTGATACATGCGTAGTCTGGCGGATAATCCGCGCATCATTCCAAGCTTCTCCTCTTTCATGACATGCGTTAAGTCGTTCAATACCACCTCAAGAATGTTGGCGTCTACCTTCTTCGCGTGCCTGGTAATGATGATTTCCGCCCCGAACTTGGTTAAAGATAGGTTTGGCAAATCTTCTACCAACCCGAAGCGAAGGGCCCTTTGCCCCGATATCGCCGGCATAAGATTATGAGAAAGATCTGTTCGAAACCTTCCGCCTGAGAATTTACCCACGGTCATGTCTAAACCATCGTCGTCTAGCAAAGGCCTGATTAATTGTTCAAAGTGGCCCTTTTTTATTCCTAGAATGTCAGCGTCACTGAAGACCAGAATATCAGGCTCAACCGCATCAATCCCCTCTTGCATAGCATGGCCCTTGCCGCGGTTAATGGGAACATCAATGACCTTTACCCCCAGTTTCCGGGCGACGAAACTAGTCTGGTCCGTTGAACCATCATTGACAACAACGACCTCATTGATCAGCCCGTTTGATTGTGCTGCCGTAATGACGTCGCCTATTCTGCCCTCCTCGTTATAGGCAGGTATTATTAAAGATATCCACTTATCTTTGTTACTTTGATGATCAGTTTTCATCAAGGGCTTTCAACCAATCCGATAGCTTGTCTACTTCTACATCATATCTCTTTTGAGTTTCGCGTATCTTAATCTCGACCATTTTCTTTTCCGCAAACTTTCTTCCGATAATTACTTGAACAGGTAAACCCAACAAATCGGCGTCTGTAAACTTGATTCCCGGACTCAGCAATCTATCATCGTATAAGACATCGTTGTTGTCCAAGAATTCGTTATAGATTTCATCTGCTATTTTTCGACCTGCTTCATCTTTAGTGAGATTTATTAAATGAATGTCAAATGGCGCGATTGCTTTCGGCCAAATTATTCCTCTTTCATCGTTCCTTTGTTCAATCGCCGCAGCCACCATCCGGCTGACACCAATTCCATAGCATCCCATAATAAACGGTTGCGCCCGGCCAGCTTCATCAACGTATTTAGCGTTCATTTTTGAACTGTACTTTTTCCCAAGCTGAAATATATGACCGACCTCAATGCCTCTGACCCCTTCGAGCTGACCGTGGTCACAATCGATACAGGCTTCTCCTTCTTCCGCAAAGACAAGATCAGCCCAGACATCCGCCGAAAAGTCTGATTCAGTATTGACGTCTATAAAATGATGATCGATTTCATTGGCCCCGACCACGAAATTGCTCAGTGAGCGCAAAGAATTGTCCGCGACTATTTTCGCGTTCATCAGACCAATTGGACCAACAAAACCTTGTATAATATCAGGCCTTTTTTCAAAATCCTCTTTTGTAAAAAGAGAAACTTCTCCGACACCCAGCGCCGAGGCCAATTTGTGGGGATTAATCTCTTTTGAGCCCGGGACTAAAGCTGCAACCGTTGAGTCTCCCGCCTTATAAATCAATGTCTTGACCAACACCGTTTTAGGAATATCCAGAAACTGCGCAAGATCATTTATGGATGATTTGTTTGGTGTGTGAACTTTTTTGCGCTCCTTGCGCTCCTCGTTTTCTCCAGAGACGCGCCACTTCGACGAGGCCGTTTCCAAATTGGCGGCGTAACCGCAACTCTCGCAATGGACGACAACGTCCTCTCCGGCATCGGCCAGAACCATAAACTCTTCTGACACCGCGCCGCCGATAAGCCCGCCCGCGGCTTTTACGACGCGATAGGACAGACCGCACCGCTCAACAATTTTAGCGTATGCTTTCTGCATGAGCTGATACGTCTCATCAAGCGATTCTTGGGTGTCGTGAAAGCTATACGCATCCTTCATGATAAATTCCCGGCTCCTCATCACACCAAAGCGTGGTCTTATCTCGTCTCGGTATTTCGCTTGAATCTGATAGAAACACTTAGGCAGATCCTTATATGAGTGGATCTCTTTAGCAATCGATGTGATCAGTTCTTCGTGGGTCGGTCCCAAGCAAAATTCCCTTTGATGGCGGTCGACTAGCCGCATCATTTCCTCACCGTACGCAAACCAGCGATCGCTTTGTTTCCACAACTCCGCCGGTTGTAGTGCCGGCATGAGTAGTTCTAAGCAGCCCGCGTTATCCATTTCTTCGCGAACAATATTCTCTACTTTTCTGAGCACCCTAAGACCAATAGGCATCCACGTGTAAACGCCGCTGGCCGCTTTTCGAAGTAGTCCTGCCCTGACCATAAGTTTATGGCTAGTTATCTCGGCATCCGCCGGATCGTCTCTTAGCGTTGGAATAAAAGTCTTTGAATACCTCAACTTGCGCTCCTAATAAGTATTTGCTTCAATCAAGCCCCCTGATAGCCAGGACCAATTCATCAAAAAAATCCTTCTCTTTAACTGTTTTAGTCGACTGACCCTGAACAAAAATCACGCCCTTGCCCTTGCCAGCCGCTAAACCAACATCAGCGTCCGCAGCTTCACCAGGCCCGTTTACAACACAGCCCATAACCGCGACTTTTATCGTTTTCTTGGAAAACTTTAAATACTCTTCTATCTTTTCAGCTATCGAGAACAGATCGACTTCACATCGGGCACAAGTCGGGCAAGCTATCACTTCCGGATGAAACGCCCGCAACCCTAAGGCCTGCAATATCTCTTTTGCCACATGAATCTCATGAACCGGATCCGCAGCCAAGGAAACACGCAAAGTGTCGCCGATACCTTCCTCTAAGAGCACTCCGATACCGAGAGCGGACCTAATAGCTCCATTCAATAATGTTCCGCTTTCGGTCACACCTAAATGTAGAGGATGCCTTGTCGCTTTTGCAAGCGCCCTGTAAGCGTCAATAGTCTCGGGGACGCTGGGCGATTTAACAGACAGTGCGATTTCAAAGAAAT
>JAUVQD010000003.1 GCA_030598355.1 Actinomycetes bacterium | reverse complement strand
GGGCGTGTGAAATCATCAGCGTAAAGAGCATAGAGGTTCTCAGAAAAGCTCATTTTTCAGCTAACTCACTTTTTACCTTCAGTTATTTCTCGCTGGTACTCTTAAGTCTAGGCAACCTAGGGATTTTTTTCGTAACGGCTTATCACGGGTAGGGCTTCTGCGCTCATTCGCATATTTCTTTAACTCGTCCTACGTCTCCACTAGTTAATCTTACTTTTAAGCCATGAGGATGCGAAGAAGACTTTGTTAAAATATCTTTGACAACTCCAACGGTCAGTTTGCCGCTTTTTTGATCTTGTTTTAACACTATCTTGACCTTAAGACCTTGTTTAATATTCAATTTTCTCCATCCATTCGGGACCGTTCTATCTTATTGACATCTGAGCCAACAGGCAATCACCTTTACATGGATTGTATATGAATCCTTGACAACCCACATTCTATTATGTAATGTCTAACACTAACAGTTTAGTGCATTAAAGGAGTAAAGGATCAAAGTGAAACCACAGACATCATTAACAGCCACGCCACTGGGTTTGCGAGATCTCTTGCCGGCCGAAGTCCGAAAGCGACGGCAGCTGGAGGCATCTATCAGGGGCGCTTTCGAGAAGAGAGGTTTTGGAGAAGTCATATGCCCGACATTCGAATTCTACGATCTGCTTTCTGTTGAAGCCAGCACAGCAGTTAAGCAAGACATGGTTCGCTTCATTGGCAGCGATGGGCGTATTTTGGCTTTGAGGCCGGAGATGACAACCGCAATTGCCAGGCTGGCAGTAAAAAAACTTGATCTGGACCAAGGTCCTTATCCTTTTTACTATATTGCCAATGTCTTCCGTGAAGAGTTTTCCCGGGAAGGGCTCGTTCGTGAGATTCGCCAAGCGGGCGTCGAGCTGATAGGTCGGGGCGGCGTTGAGGAAGATACCGATATTATCGCTCTTTTCATTGAGACACTGAAAGCGACCGGTCTTAAGCGTATCCAAGTAGGTTTAGGCCAGATGGGTTTCTTGGAGTCGGTCCTGCAGTCTTTGCCGGTATCAGAGGCAGAAAGAAGTGAATTGCGAGCGGCGATGGCTGCGCGCAGTTTGGTCAAATATAAAAAAGCGCTTTCAAAGATAAAGCTAAATAATGGATTGGCAGAGAAATTGCTCCGGCTTCCAACGGCTCGAGGAGACAAGGAGGCGCTTGAAAACGCTCAAGCGCTAGTGGTCAATCCGACCGTTGAGGCAGCACTCAAGCGCTTAATAGACGTTTATAGCGGTCTATGTGAAAGAGGTCTTGATGGCTGCGTATCAATCGATTTCGGTATATGGCACGACTTTAATTATTACACCGGATTGGTATTTGAGGCCTATGCGCCTGGCCTTGGCAGACCGTTGGGCGGGGGTGGCCGCTACGATAATTTACTGGCTGAACTTGGCAGACCGGCGCCGGCTGCCGGCTTCGCAATTGATCTGAAAAACCTTCAAGCCCTCATAGAAAAACCTGATCGAAACGAAAACGGGGTCTCAAATGAGTAAGCTAAGAATTGCTTTATCTAAAGGATCGCTGCTTGAGCCAACTATTGCGGGTCTCAATAAGGCCGGCTTTGACGTCGCGCCTTTGAGAAGAGAATCACGCCAACTCAGACTTGTGGCGGAGGGGGGCATTGAGTACCTCATAGCGAGGCCAGCTGATGTCCCCACTTATGTTGAAAGAGGCGCGGTTGATATTGGCTTTGTCGGGAGCGATATTTTAATGGAAAACAAATACGAAGTAGTGGAGTTAAAAGATTTGGCTTATGGTAGCTGCAAATTTATTCTAGCGGGTCAAAAAAAATCTACCAGCCTCGCGTCCGACCCGGACGCTATCATGACAATCGCCACAAAATATCCGAATATAACAGCCGAATACCTGGCACGATGTGGACGGCAAGCCGAGATTATTAAACTTTATGGTTCTCTTGAGTTAGCTCCTCTCGCGGGGTTGGCAGATCAAATAATTGATCTTATGTCTACGGGGCGCACCTTGTCTGAAAATGGGCTCGAAGTTATAGATGAGATAGCAGATGTTAGTTGTCTTTTAATTGCCAACTATGTGAGCTATAAACTAAAATCAAGCCGAATAGATGAGCTAGCGCAAAAGGTAGGCCTTAGTTAACTAGATGGTTGTTCAAATAAAGTCTTTAGATACGCAAAATATTGCCATCGAACTTGCTCGTCCGGCCAATGGGGCGAGCCAGGAAGTTTTGGATACGGTCAAAACAATTGTTGATAATGTTCAAGCGCGAGGTGACGCGGCCTTAATTGAATATCCTCGAGAATTTGACGGTATTCGGTTCAGTCCAGCTGAGCTATCGGTCAGCGTTGCTGAGCGCGATGAAGCGCTTGAACGGATCTCCGAGGAAGTAGTAGCTGCTCTAGAGTTGGCTGCGGCCAGGATCAAAAAGTTTCACCTGCGACAACTCCCGGAATCCTGGATGGATACGGTTGATGGGGCCGAAGTGGGTCAAGTTATTACACCGATAGGCCGGGCCGGTCTTTATGTGCCGGGCGGATCAGCCAACTACCCGTCGTCCGTGCTAATGAACGCTATTCCGGCCCAAATAGCAGGCGTGACAGATATTGCCTTGTGTGTTCCCCCGGATAAAGACGGCAAGGTAAGCGACTATACTTTAGCCGCCGCCGCGATTATCGGGGTCAAAGAAATATATCGGGTAGGTGGCGCTCAAGCGATCGCGGCCATGGCCTTTGGAACAGAGACGATTAAGCGTGTCGACAAGATAGCCGGGCCTGGCAATATCTATGTGGCAACCGCCAAGAAAATGGTAATTGGCGCGGTTGACATCGATATGATCGCGGGGCCGACAGAAATAGTTATTGTCGCCGACGAAGGGGCTAAGCCCGATTTTATCGCCGCCGACATGATTGCTCAAGCAGAGCACGATCGCTTGGCGACATCGATTTTGATTACTGATAGCGCTGCTCTTGGCCAGAGCGTAAAAGAGGCTCTTTTTGACCAACTGAAATCCGCGGCCAGGGCTGATATTGCCAGACATTCTTTGAGAGAACAAGGGCGGATATATATAGTAGACAATCTCGATATTGCCTTTGAGTTTGTTAATAAGTTTGCGCCCGAACACTTGGAGATAATGACAGCTAATCCACGTGAAGCTCTACCTGAGGTTAAGAATGCCGGAGCGATATTTCTGGGCGATTATACGCCCGAAGCTTTGGGCGACTATATAGCCGGATCAAATCATGTTTTGCCGACAGGTTCAACGGCAAGATTTTATTCGCCTCTGGGTGTATACGACTTTGTTAAATGGTCGACAGTTTTGTCGTTTTCAAAGTCGGCGATATCTAAGATAGGTGAGGAAGCTATGGTCATAGCTGACATTGAGGGCCTTAGCGGCCACGGGAATTCAGTAAAAATAAGGCTTGATGAAGCGGAGGACTAGTTGGTAAAAAAAGTTTTGTCTCCGCGAAAAACGGTCGCGAAATTAAAAGCATATGATCCGGGCAAACATGAGGTCGACATTAACTTGTCGGCCAATGAAAACCCATATGATTTACCTGAAGAGCTGAAGGCGCAGGTTGTTAAGGTCTCAGCGGATATGGCGTTTAATAGATATCCCGACCCGGAAGCGCGCGACCTAAGGTCTGCGATCGCCAGGCGGTATGGCCTTAAACCAGACAATGTGGTTATGGGAAATGGGGGCGATGAGCTGCTGCTTTCTCTCTTGTTGGCTTTCGGGGGAGAATCACGTTGCGCCGTCACTTTTGAGCCAACTTTTAGCATGTATAAAATCTTATGTGATGTGACATCAACTTCTTGCGTCGCTCTTAGGCGACGAGATGATTTCACTTTGCCGGAAGCAGTTGCTGAAAAGGTAAAGCAGGCCAAAGGTGATATCGTTTTCGTCTGTAGCCCAAACAATCCTAGCGGCAACCTGGCAACGGAAGATGAGATAGTTTCATTGCTTGAGGAAACAGAGGCGTTAGTAGTAGTTGACGAAGCTTATGAGGAGTTTAGCCGGGCATCTATATATAAGCTGCTCGACACTTATCCCAATTTGGCAATTTTGAGAACTTTCTCCAAGGCGTTTTCACTGGCGGGGTTGAGAGTCGGCTATCTTTTGGGTAGCCCCGAGGTTATCGGGAACATTAAAAAAGTGAAATTACCTTATAACCTTAATGCCTTTTCACAAGCTGCGGCGAAGATTTTGCTGGAAAACGAAGATTATTTTGACAAAGTGATCGCGGAAATACTGACAGAGCGCGAGCGTGTTTTTAACGCCGTCCAAGCTTTGTCCGGCCTGGAGGCTTATCCGTCTTCTGCCAATTTTATCTTAATAAAATCAGAGCGGTCCGGCCCGGAACTCTGGCGAAAACTGCTCTCAAAGAGTATTCTGGTGAGAGATTTTGACAGGGCGGCGGGTTTAGAGAATTGTCTGCGTGTCACTATCGGCTCGCCCGAGCAGAACAGTGCACTTATAGATGTACTAGCTAACGGAGGTTAAGATGTCGAGAAGCGGTGCGGTAAATCGAAAAACTAAAGAAACCGCGATTGACCTAAAACTTGAAATAGACGGCACCGGTCAATCAAAAATTGTCACTGGTATTCCCTTCTTCGATCACATGCTTGAGTTGTTTACTCGCCACGGACTATTTGATCTAACTCTTGAGGCTGATGGTGACTTGGCGGTCGACGCCCACCACACAGTCGAGGACATTGGCATTTGTCTGGGGTCGGCGCTAACCCAAGCTCTAGGCAGCAAAAAAGGCATAAATCGTTATGGTGATTGTTTGATGCCCATGGATGAGACTTTGGTCGAGACAGCCTTTGATATTTCCGGGCGCCCGGGACTCTTCTATGAGATTGATTTGCCGTCTGAGATAATCGGTGATTACGATACTAGTTTGACCAGCGAATTTTTGCAGGCTTTCGTTAGCAACGCTGGATTGACCCTACACTCCCGGCTTATCCGGGGCGGGAGTGGTCATCACATAGTTGAAGCCGTTTTTAAGGGTTTTGCCAGAGCTCTCAAGGAAGCTACGCGTTTGGATTCCCGGGTGACAGGCGTGCCTTCAACAAAGGGCATGATCTAGCAGGTATGATTGCTATCTTAGATTACGGCATGGGGAATTTGAGGAGTGTCCAAAAAGCCTTCGAGAAAGTTGGAGTCGAAGCCGCGATCACAGCCGATCCTGATGAAGCGCTGGAAGCCACAGCTCTGGTTTTACCGGGAGTAGGCGGTTTTTCCGACGCCATGGCTCATCTAAAGTCGACTGGTCTTCATGAAGCCATTATCGAGTCAATCAATAAAGGTCGGATGTTCCTGGGTATTTGTCTGGGTCTTCAATTGCTCTTTGAGCGTTCCTTTGAAGACGGGGAGCACCTTGGCTTAGGTGTTTTTGAGGGTACGGTTGAGCGTTTGCCCGACGGGGTTAAGATTCCCCATATGGGCTGGAACCAGATTGAAAAGACGCGCGATCTGCCGCTGCTCGGGGGCATTGACGACGGGACAAATTTCTATTTTGTTCATTCATATGTTGTCCGTCCTAAAGATCTTGAGATTGTCGCTACAGTTACTGATTATGGCAAAGAATTTGTCTCCGGTGTCTCTCGTGACAATGTCTTTGCTTTTCAATTTCACCCTGAAAAGAGTGGATCAGTTGGTCTCTCAATTCTAAAGAATTTTGGCGACCTATGTCAGCAATGAAAACAATAGCAGGTAAAGGAGCATACAATGATAGTTTTTCCAGCGATTGATATTCTTGACGGCGCTTGTGTTCGGCTCATGCAGGGGCAGTATGACGAAGTGACGGAGTATGCCAAAGATCCGAGCGAGATGGTTTCAAGATGGGAAGAAGAGGGCGCGTCCTGGATACACGTTGTCGATCTTGACGGGGCTCGTGATGGTCACCCGGTAAACTTGTCGACTGTAGAGAAGATGGTTAAGAAAGCGAATGTCCCCATACAATATGGTGGCGGAGTAAGAAACGAGACTGATCTCAAAACCCTGCTCGACGTTGGCGTAAACCGCGTTGTTGTCGGCACGGCCATGATTAAAGATGAAGATTTCGCCCAAACGGCTATCAAGAAATACGGTCCGCAATTGGTGGCCGGAATTGACGCTAAAGGTGGTCGGGTCTCAATAGAAGGTTGGCTCGAAGACACCAATATAAGAGCAGTCGACTTAGCAAACAAGCTCAAAGATATGGGTGTTGCGAGAATTGTATACACAGATATTTCCGTTGATGGCACAAGCAAAGGTCCCAGTATAGCCGCGACGAAAGATCTGGCAGAGGCGCTCGGCATTCCTGTTATTGCCTCCGGCGGAGTATCTTCGCTCTGGGATATTAGGGCTTTAGAGATGGTAAGTGAGGTTGGCATCGAGGGTGTCATTGTAGGGCGAGCCCTTTATGAAAATTCATTTGGCCTGGCTGAAGCAATTGAGGCGGCTAAGCAATAGTGCTGACGCGCAGAGTAATTCCCTGTTTGGATGTAAATAAGGGCCGCGTGGTCAAAGGGGTCAATTTTGTCAATTTGAGGGACGCCGGCGACCCGGTAGAATTAGCAGCCGTTTACGATCTTGAAGACGCCGATGAACTTGTCTTTCTTGATATAACCGCGTCTCATGAAGATAGAGATACAATTTTAGAAGTTGCTAGGGGTACAGCCGAAAAAGTCTTTATTCCCTATACGGTCGGCGGCGGAATAAGAACAGTCGAGGATATCCGACAACTACTCTTTGCCGGGGCCGACAAAGTCTCGATAAACTCAGCAGCTGTGAACGATCCGCAGATTGTGCGTGCCGCCAGCCGGCGCTTCGGGAGCCAATGCATAGTTGTGGCTATTGACGCCACGCGACGCGGTCGCGTTGATAAGTGGGATGTCTACGTTAATGGAGGTCGGCTCTCGACAGGAATTGACGCGATTGAGTGGGGAAAGAAAATGGCCGAGCTCGGCGCCGGCGAGATTCTTCTGACCAGTATGGACAAAGACGGTACCAAGGACGGATATGATGTCGCTTTGACCCGTGCAATCACGAGATCCGTTAATATTCCGGTTATAGCCTCCGGCGGCGCAGGCGAATTCGATCATTTTCTTGAAGTGATCGTTGACGCCGACGCCGACGCTGTTTTAGCGGCGTCCCTCTTTCATTTCAAAGAGCTATCTATCCAATCAGTCAAAGACTATTTGGCCAAAAACGGGATAGCCGTCAGGAGATAGCCGCATAGGCTTCACTTGTAGAAGCCTAAGTGCCCCGCTTGATGTTTTTTTTCGCAAGCCTAATCGTGTCACGCAATGTTGGTCTAATAGTAATAACTCCATTTTCATCGCCGACACACACTTGCGCCCCTCCTTTGATACGATATTTCTTTCTGATCCTGGTTGGTATTGTGATTTCGCCCTTCTTGCTCATTTTGACGACTGCCATGAATCAACCTCCTCTTACATACGTCTCCTTAATACCCAGAAGCAAGCGTTATTAAACCTGTTTCTGGTTAACTTGACGCTTTTGTGGTAAAGCATTGGCGCAGGTGAGCCGATAAACTAAACTAAGAATGGCACACATTATGTTAAATAATTTGGTAATAAATTGGTTTCGCCGGGCAAAACGCAACCTAAGCTTAAGGTTGAGATTGTTTTTTGCTTTCGCGATACTTGCCTCCGCCGGAACGGTAATTATTGCTCTATTAGTTCAGCAATCGCTTGAGATCACCTCGATAAGTGACCAAGCGATAAAATATTCTCAATCTCAAAGCCAAGGGTTAGACCAGGCCCTAGTAAACCTCGCGCTTGCGCAGCAATTATTTTACGTTAAGGCAGTGTCGGCAGTAGCTATATTATTGCTGCTATCCGTCTTTCTAGCGTGGTCTTTCCAGAAACATATGATCGTGCCCCTCGGCAGGCTTGAAGCCGGAGTAAAAGAAATTGCCGGCGGGCGATTGGACTATCGGATAGATGTAATAAGGCAAGATGAAATTGGCATCATAGCGGCTGAATTCAATAATGTGACGGAGAGCCTCAGCAAGTCATATTTTGATCTGGAGCGCAGGTTTTCTCAACTAACCAATCTCTATCAAATTAGCAAGGCTGTGAGTGTCACAAATGATATTGATGATCTCTTGAATCAGGCTCTAAGACAATCGCTAGATTTGATGGGGGCGGAATCTGGTTCGATAATGCTGCTGGTGCCGGAATCAGATGAACTGAAGATATGCGCGGCCGTCGGGCTAGATCAAGAAACAATTGATTCTACTAGAGTTAAACTAGGCGAAGGCATTTCTGGTCGCGTGGCCGCTGAAGGAAAAGCGTTGATGATTCAGGATGATGTTAGGAAAGCGCATGGGCCCGGAGTCAAGGATGTGACAGACGCGCTTTCTGTCCCGCTGATCGTAAAAGATAGGGTTATCGGGGTTATAAACGCTAACAACAAAGACGGAGAGCGTTTTGACGAAGAGGATCTAAGATTCTTTACGACTTTGGCTGGTCAGATAGCCGCCGCTGTTGCGAACGCTACTCTTGTCGATGATATTCAAGAAGCTTATTTCAATACGATCAAGGTTCTGGCGGCAGCCATTGACGCCAAAGATAAATATACTCACGGACATTCCGAGCGAGTCGCGAAATACTCGGTAACAATCGCGCGGCAAATGGGCTTGTCCCCCGAAGACTTAACGCGAATAGAGGCAGCGGCTTACCTCCACGATATTGGAAAAATTGGTGTGCCCGATCAAGTTCTTAACAAGAATGGACGGCTGACCGACGAAGAAATGGACAAAATAAAGAGGCATCCAGTTGAAGCAGCCGAAATACTTGGTCTAATAGATTTCCCCTGGGGTGATGTTGTTCCGGGCGTGCGCGGCCATCATGAGCGTTGCGACGGCAAGGGGTATCCTGACGGTTTAGCGGACGACGGTATTCCACCTGACGCACGTATAATTGCAGTGGCTGATTCTTATGACGCCATGACAAGTGATCGGCCGTATAGAAAAGGGCTCGAAAAGACAAAAGCGGTAACAGAACTTGTCAATGGTCGCGGCAGCCAGTTTGACGGTCAAGCAGTAGACGCGTTTATTCCCGCTCTTCTTTCAGAATGGATGTCCTCCGTTCCCGGTCTCCTTGTTGACAATCTCGAGCTTTTGACAACCAGTTCCAGCGAATCAGATTAACTCAACCCCAACAGGTCGTGACCAGCGTTAACAACCATTTAAGCTTATACTAAAAGACCTTTTCAGCGATTTTCCGGCTTGTTCTTGACACCTAAAATATAGGGTGTTAAGCTGACAAAAAGCTCACCCCTGGAGGCCGTTTTTGTCTATCAAAAAGAAGACCAGTCGACACCTAATTAGAGGTGGCGGGCTGGGTTTTTTTTGTACCTAAAAACAGGATCCGGCCCCGGAAAACCACAAGACAATAGGGAGGGACTATGGAGATAGAGATAGGAAAAGGAAAACGCGGTCGCCGCGCGTATGGTTTTGATGATATTGCCATTGTCCCTAGTCGGCGGACAAGAGACCCGGAAGATATCGACATTTCTTGGCAAATAGCGAACTTTAAGTTTGGTTTGCCGATGTTGGCATCGGCCATGGATGGGGTTGTCGATCCAAAGATGGCCAAGGCTCTGAGCGATCTGGGCGCGGCCGGAGTTATTAATCTGGAAGGTCTTCAAACCCGATACAAAAATCCAGGCGAGGTTTTGGAAAAAATCGCTTCATTGCCGAAAGAAAAAGCTACCGTGGGGTTGCAAGAGATCTATCGTGAGCCTATCAAGCCGGAACTTATTGGTGAGCGTGTAAAGGCTATAAAGAGCACCGGTGCCATTGCTGCGGCTTCTCTAACTCCACAAAGGGTAGAGCAGTATTATCAAGGGGCCTTAGACGCGGGGCTCGATATCCTGGTTATCCAGGGCACTGTTGTCAGCGCGGAGCACGTGAGTAACCAGGTAAAACCACTTGATCTAAACCACTTTGTTAATTCACTGGATATTCCAGTTATTCTTGGCGGTTGTTGTTCTTACGCTACCTCTTTGCACTTGATGCGGGCAGGCGCCATTGCCGTTTTAGTCGGTGTTGGCCCGGGAGCAGCTTGCACTACGCGCCAGGTATTGGGTCTCGGGGTGCCCCAAGCCACAGCAATAGCTGACGCGGCCGCCGCGCGCACCAGACACCTGGATGAAACCGGGGAATATGTTCATGTTATTGCCGATGGAGGCATGCGTACCGGTGGCGACATAGCCAAGGCCTTCGCTTGCGGAGCCGATGCGGTTATGATTGGTTCACCCATTGCCAGAGCGGAAGAAGCGCCCGGCCTCGGATACCACTGGGGCATGGCCACATTCCACCCGGAGCTGCCGCGCGGCACTCGCGTTAAAACCGAGAAACGCGCACCCCTAAAGAGCATTCTTCTTGGTCCCGCCCACGAAAACGATGGCACATTTAATCTATTTGGGGCTCTTCGCACATCTATGGCTACTTGCGGGTATGAGAATATCAAAGCATTTCAAAAAGCGGAGCTTATGGTAGCGCCATCCTTAAAAACCGAGGGTAAGGTTTTGCAGCAGTCCCAAGGCGTTGGTATGTGTTGAAAGAGGGGACACAAACTGTTCTCGTCCTTGATTTTGGTGCCCAGTACAGCAGACTTATCGCTCGACGAGTCAGGGAATGCAAGGTCTATTCTGAGATAATTCCTTACGATACCCCGGTCGATCAAATACGAGCGCAAAATCCTCAAGGATTAATTCTGTCGGGTGGTCCAGCGAGCGTTTATATAGATGACGCGCCGGTTTGCGACCCAGGCATTTTTGAGATGGGCATACCGATTCTGGGCATTTGTTATGGCCTCCAACACATGGCGCAGGTGTTGGGCGGAAAGATCGCAAATACTGAGATTAGCGAGTATGGCCAAACAAATCTGGAGGTTGGCTCAAAGAGCGCGCTTTTCAAAGACTTGCCGCACTCCCAAGAGGTCTGGATGAGTCACTGCGACAGCGTGACAACGGTACCTGAAGGATTTAGGAGCGTTGCAGCAACAAAAAACTCTCCGGTTGCGGCGATGGAAGATTTAAAACGCCGTCTCTTTGGCGTTCAGTTCCACCCGGAAGTAGCTCACACACCATCGGGAACAGATATTCTTAAGAATTTCCTCTATGACGCATGTGGATGTTTGCCCACTTGGACATCGGTTTCAATGATAGAAGAGGCGGTAGACGCAATTAAAGCACAGGTCGGCGACGAGCAAATCATATGCGGATTGAGTGGTGGCGTTGATTCGGCTGTGGCCGCCCTTCTGGTTCACAAAGCCGTCGGCGATCAGCTGACATGTGTTTTTGTTGACCACGGTCTCCTTAGAAAAGATGAGGGTGCTCAAGTCGAAAAGACGTTTCGCAAACATTTTCAAATTAAGCTTATTCATGTCAAGGCACAGGAAAGGTTCCTAACCAAACTTTCTGGCGTTACCGACCCGGAGGCCAAGCGCAAAATTATCGGCGAGGAATTTATCAGGGTTTTTGAGGAAGTTGCCGCGAAGATGGAGGATGTCAAAATGTTGGTCCAAGGGACTCTTTACCCTGATGTCATCGAAAGCGGGACTCGAGACGCGGCCAAGATAAAAACCCATCACAACGTAGGCGGGATACCTCTAGATATGCAGTTTGAACTTATTGAACCACTGCGTTTGCTCTTTAAGGATGAAGTTCGAGCCGTTGGCGAAGAGCTGGGCTTGCTCGATGAGATCGTGTGGCGGCAACCTTTTCCGGGACCAGGGTTGGCTGTTCGGATTATTGGTGAGGTAACGGCCGAGAGGCTTGACCTATTGCGTGAAGCTGATGGAATAGTGAGTGAAGAAATCAAAAGGGCGGGTCTTTATCGTTCCATCTGGCAGTCGTTCGCGGTATTGCCGGCAGATCTCAAGAGCGTGGGGGTTATGGGAGACAAGCGGACATACTCTTCCACGATTGCCATCCGGGCTGTATCGTCTGAAGACGCCATGACCGCCGATTGGGTTCGTCTGCCCCATGAAGTCCTCGCGCGAATCTCTAGCCGAATCATGAACGAAGTTCCCGGTGTTAATCGAGTGATTTACGATATCAGCTCAAAACCTCCAAGCACCATTGAATGGGAGTAATTACACTCGACATTTCTCTGTTTAGGCAGTAAGCTATTGATGTATTGTATGGGAGATGAAGGTGGGAGAGTTAGGTTTGGAAGAGCGAATATCGGAGTACCGTAAGAAGATAGACGATCTCGACAATCACATAGCGGAGCAACTTAATAAACGCGCCGAAATTTCATTGGCCATTCGTGAACTAAAACAAGAAGCAAAATTGCCCATATTAGACCCCCAGCGGGAACAGGAAATCTTAACGCGCTTGTCGGTGTCTAACCGCGGGCCCTTGCAAGACAAAGACTTACAGGGTATCTATCGTAACCTTCTCCACCACATGAAGAATTTCGAATAGGGCCGCGGCGCAAATCAGCGCAACCAAGCTTTATTTGGTATACTTTAACCCGTGCGAGCAGCCGACTACTATATAGAACTTGAAAATGATAAAGTTCGGTGTGAGCTCTGTCCTCATCAGTGCTTAATTCACCCGGGCCATGTCGGTATCTGCTTTGTTCGGCAAAACCAAAACGGCCGATTGGTTCCACTGACCTATGGCCGGGTTTCATCAGTGCACTTAGACCCGATTGAAAAAAAACCACTTCACTTTTTTCATCCAGGGACAACGATATTATCTGTCGGAAGCATAGGCTGCAATTTGGCATGTCAGTTTTGCCAAAACTGGCAGATAGCAAAACCCAAAGATCTTATCAAGAAAGGATCAGCGCCCGCGGATCCACCTTCTTTTGTCTTAGAGGCGACCCGTGCTTTGAGCGTTGACGACCTGCTTAGCACCGCCGACAAATATATCGGTCTCGGAAATATTGGAGTTGCTTTTACATACAACGAACCCTTTATTTGGTTTGAATATCTTCTTGAGGCGACTCGGGCTCTAAAGAAGCGCGGCCTGAAAAATATTCTGGTTACTAACGGCTATGTGAGCGAGGAGCCGCTACGAGCGTTGCTACCCTACATAGATGCCATGAATATTGACATTAAAGCCTTTGACGAGAATTTCTATCAAAAGCTCGGGGGCGAACTGACGCCTGTACTTCGATGTGCTGAGCTGGCGAACGCAGATTGTCATGTTGAAATCACAAACCTTCTTATTCCGGAAATGAACACCGATGAGGAAAAGATTACTATGCTAGTTGACTGGATAGCCGATACGTTAGGTCCAAAGACCCCACTTCATTTTTCCCGCTATTTTCCCGCCCGGCGATTCAACACGCCGCCCACACCAATAGCCGACTTAGATTTAGCAAGGAAAGTTGCCGAGCGACGTTTAAAGTCAGTCGTTATCGGAAATGTATAAAAGAGCAAGCGACTGCTCATCAAAGATCAAACCAACGAATGATCTGCGACGCGGAGCTTAAAGGTCAATATCGGGATCGACAAATAGGATGCCCATTTTGGCTTCGGTGACCAAAGCATGTGTCTCTTGGTAACTATGTTTAAACTGTGGTTTGCAGGGTAAAAAAGTTAGGCAATCTTCCAAGCATTTTAGCTGGAAGCTAAGGTTAAGTTTTTGAAATCAAACGTCAAGGAGGTGGTATCTATGGCAACCAAGCCAAGCAGGGGAAAGATGACTGTCGGAGAAGCCGGAAAAAAAGGTGGTGCGACTACCTCTAAAAAATATGGCCCGGGGTTCTATGAGGACATCGGAAAACGCGGGGGAAAGACGACCGCGAAAAAATATGGGCCTGAGTTTTATGAATCGATCGGTAAGAAAGGCGGCATGTCGACCTCAAAGAAATATGGACCGGAATTTTACGAAAGCATTGGTCACAAAGGCGGCCAAAAAGTTAAGAAATTAATTGAGCAGGGCAAAAAACGTACAAAATAGTAGAGGTGAAACATTATGGCACAAAAAGGAAAGATGACTGTCGGAGAAGCGGGTCGAAAAGGTGGAGAAACCACTTCTAAGAAATATGGACCCGAGTTTTATGAAAATATCGGCAAAAAAGGCGGGGATACAACTTCGAAAAAATATGGCCCCGAATTCTACGAAGAAATCGGCCACAAAGGCGGCCAAAAAGTAAAAAGGCTTATTGAGCAGGGCAAGAAAAAGGGCTAAAGACCACATCTGTTTGTTTAATAGAAATTATCCGGGGTACGGTCTTTGGCCTGTAAGAAAAGTTAAGCGAAAAGAGGTGTATTGAGAAATGGCAAAAAAAGGAAAGATGACCGTCGGTGAAGCAGGACGCAAAGGTGGCCGTGAAACAGCGCGCAAATATGGCCCCGAGTTTTTCGAGTCGATAGGAAAAAAGGGTGGCTTGATAGGCGGCCCTCGTGGAGGAATGGCCACAAAGAACAAGTATGGCCACGAGTTCTATGAGAACATTGGTCACAAAGGCGGCCAGAAGGTCAAGAAACTAATTCAAGAAGCAAAACGTCGGGGTCTTTAGGTTTCTGATAAGTCCGGCGCGCATCACTTAAGCATTTAAGAATAATCGGTACGCGGATTGTTCGCACAAAAAGCGTCCGGCTCATAGGCTTGTTCACTCTATTCGCTCTTAAGCCGTCGGCGCGTGTCTTAATTCCTTCCCGAAGGATATTCTAAAACAATCTCATCCAAAAACGCACAACCAAACTGCGGGTAACTACTGCTGGTCAAAACCCTACCACAAGAGCCCGAACTTGTTTAAACCTCCTATTTACGGGTATTTCTTGTCAAGAACTACAAAGGCAAAGGCAGCAAGAGCTGCGAAAGGGGGTGTCAGTTTTGGCGAAACCAAAGGGTGGAATGACAGTTGGTGAGGCCGGCCGCAAAGGCGGTAAGAGCACGTTAAAAAAGTATGGTCCAAAGTTCTATGAGAGTATCGGCAAAAAAGGCGGTCAAAAAGTAAAAAGGCTAATTGCGCAAGGTAAAAAAGCAGGCGCTAGATAGCAAGTAAGAATAAATTGATCTTTTGCATTTTGACAAGATTAAGAAGAAGGGGGGCGATAGAGTAAAACGGTTTACAGGTAAATCAGGCTACTCGAGTTCTTCAAGAGCTGACTTAGCTTCAGCGGAATGCTCTCCGTCAGGAGAGAGTTCAAGATATTTATTATAAAATGTCTTGGCCGTGTCTGTACCGTCAGCTTGGAGCTCCTGAGCGTGACTATAATAGGCATTCGAGAGCTTGGTAACGGCATCTTTGTTCTTCTTGTCAATCTCGTGAGCTTTTTCATAGTAGGAGATAGCCTGACTCATTTCATTATTTTTCATTGCCAGATCTCCCTGTCCAATAGCGCTGCTGACTTGACTATTCACTTTTGACTTGGAAAGTGGCGTAAGAGGATTCTGTTCTGAGGATCTAGGGCTCTGGTTTACAGAATTATCTCTTGGTGTCGTCGGTATGATCAGAAGGAGCGACATGCTAAGCGCAAAGGATATTGCTAGTAGCCAGGCGACGATCTTAACCCAAGTTCGGGCTTTTTCCTTGTTTAGCATTAAACTCTCCTTCAACCAGTAATTATGACCGAAACAAGACACGATATTAGCATAGAAGTGTCGAGGTGGCTAGAAACTAGAGGGGGCAAAATATAGGTCAAAGGCCTCGGTAAACTGTCTTTCTACCACTTGCAATTTTACCGTGGTGGTGGTTAAATGTTTCAAGCTCAAGACTAGCGGGTAGAGTTATTTTTCAACGATACTGCTGGTATACGGCTAGTTTCTGGAAGGGAGACGAGGCGAATGGCAAAACGAGGACCCACCCCGGGGACGCCTCAGGCGAAGAGAGGCGGCCAAAAGGTCAAGGAGAAGTACGGACCGGAATTCTACAAAAAAATCGGCAAAAAAGGCGGAGATACTGTCAAGAAGAAGTATGGCGTCGGTTTTTATGAGGAGATCGGTAAAAAAGGCGGTGACAGCACAAAAGCGCGTCACGGCGTAAAGTTTTTTGAAACTATCGGCAAAAAAGGCGGACGCCGCCAAAGTAGTAAATAGAAACTTATAAGACAAGAAATTTAGATTTAAAAATTAGAGACTGATCTTGTACCAGTCTCTAATTTATTGTTGTTCTTGCCTGTGCCAAACACTACCCTTGGCTCGCTGATTGCGCAGATGCTTTAACCCATTGATTGCCTTCATCAACGGAATCTACAATGTGAAAATATGAGTCCAGGTGGGTCAGTTTAAGTATATCCGCCAGGGCGTCGCTTGAGATTATGGCCAACGAACCCCGCTGCTCTCTAATCTTTTTTTGACTATAAAGTAATGATCCTAGAGCCGAGCTGTCTAAGTAAATAATTTTCGACAGGTCTAAAACAAATTTTCTCTCCCCTTCGGTCAATGCCTGTTCTACTGTCGACCTTAAGATTCGAAAATTATGAAAATCCATGTCGCCTGAGGCGTGAACGATAAAAACGTTTTCGTCCCGATCACAGTTGATATCTAAGCTCAAAAGAATTACCTCCTTGTCCTCTATATTCCCCAAAAGCCGGCATCTTATGGGAAAACGGGCGCTTATTTGGTTTCAAGGCACCAAGTATTGGAAAAAAAGATGTAGAATCATAAGATAAGTTAATCAAGCGCTTATTTTTAAGGAGGGGCGATATGTTTGAAAACCGGGCGAGCGCGGGTCGAGAATTAGCCCGCTCTCTGGAGAAGTTTAGAGACCAAGATGTCCTTGTGGTCGGCATTCCCCGCGGGGGAGTTATTGTGGCCGCGGAAGTAGCCGAGTCGTTAAATGCGCCGCTTGACCTGATTATTACGCGCAAGATCGGCGCGCCGGGCAATGAAGAGTTGGCAATTGGCGCCACGGCTGGTGAAGACCAGGTGATGCTGAATTCTAAATTAGTTGAAGCGCTGGATGTTTCAAAAGAGTATATAGAGCAGCGCGTTGAAAAGGCTGTTGCGGAGATAAAAAGGCGAAGACGTCTTTATTTAGGTGAGTTACCCACCATCAATGTGGGTAATAAAACAGTGCTGGTTATTGATGACGGTTTGGCGACTGGCTATACGGCTTTGGCGGCAATTGAAATGTTGCGGACAATGAAACCGCAGAGAATTGTTCTCGCTGTGCCGGTGGCGCCATCAGACACAGTGGCAAGATTGACGCCTGAGGTTGATGAGCTAATATACTTATCAATGCCTCGCGAGTTTTTCGCTGTTGGTCAATTCTATGATGAGTTTCATCAAGTGACTGACGAGGAGGTTATAGATAGAATCAAAGCGAGGGCGGCTTGATATATTTCAAAACGTATCTGGAGGTGCAGTATGGATTTAAAGATTGATATTGGCGAAAAAGACGGTGTGGTAGTGCTGAAACTTGACGGGGAGGTAGATGTATATACAGCCCCGAAGTTAAAAAGTCGGTTAGTTGATCTTGTTGATCAGGGAAAATTTAAGATAGTTGTTGATCTTGAAGAAGTCGACTTTATGGACAGCTCGGGTCTGGGTGTATTGGTCGGGGGCTTAAAAAGAGTAAGGTCTCACGACGGGGCCATTGCGTTGGTCTGTACGCAGGAAAACATTCTGAAGATTTTCAGGATAACCGGTCTTGTTAAAGTCTTTCCGATCTTTGAAAATCAAGATCAAGCAGTGCAAAGTATATAAGCAGTGTCTCCCAAAGTTTCTTTCGTAATCCCGGCTAAGCGGGAATTTGTTGGCCTGGTAAGGCTGGCAATAGGGGGCTTGTCGCAAGTCAAACCTTTTGACATCGACACTGTCGAAGATCTAAAACTAGTTATGTCGGAAATCTGCACCAGCATGATTTTGAAGTCAACTGGGGAGCCGTCCGACATTGCTTTCAGCGTTGAAATCAACGACTCCGAGCTTACCCTCGAAGTAGACTCAGCCGAGGCAGTAAATGAATTAGTTTCATCCACCTCATCAGAATGGGCCAAAACGAATCAAGGCGAATACGGCCCCTCGATTATCACGGCTCTCATGGACAAAGTCGAGTTGGTGTCCAATGGGAACGGTCACTCTGTACTGCGACTAAAAAAATTTTTCTAATTGCCCAATCGGCTTCAAATTGCTATCATACCAAGGCTGGACAGTTTTGACTTAACTAAACAGGCCGGGCCTCTTTAGTCTTTGTGTTTAGCACTATTTTGAAAAAGAAGACGCTAAAAGAGGAGCAATTTTGGCGGAACAACGCTTAACAGTATTAGGGCACGTTGATGAATTTCGGAAAAGGCTGACTTACATTGTTGTTTCAGTGCTGATCGCCGGCGCTGTTGGTTATTTTTATGCCGACTTCGTTCTCGAGATTATGGTGGCCAGGCTCAAGCCCGAATTCAACCTCGTTTACAAGAGCATAATGGAGCCGTTCATGGTTCGCTTTAAACTCGGCTTCATTGGTGGCCTTATCGTTAGCACCCCGGTTATTTTCTATCAAGTATTGGCTTTCCTCGCGCCCGCGCTCAAAGGTCGCGAAAAGAGAGTCTTGTATCCCATGGTTTTGGTGATGGTTGTCCTATTTGGCATGGGAGCTTCTCTCGGTTATTTCTATGTCATGCCGGTCGCGTGGACTTGGCTCTACACTCAAGGTACCGATTTAGGCATAATCCAGATCTTAAGCGCCAGCGACTTTATAAACTTTGTCACACTATTTTTGTTAGCTTTTGGTGTGGCTTTTGAAACTCCTCTGGTTTTGGCGGCTCTCATGAAATTAAAGATTGTCAGCCATAAGACATTGCGAAAGAATTGGCGTATTGCTTACGTGATCATGCTGATTGTTGCGGCGATAGCGACACCTGATTGGAGTCTGCCACCCATGCTTATCCTTGGCGGCTCGATGATTGCTTTATACGAAACGACCTTACTTGTAACTCGTTGGTGGTAGACCTCTTTAAAAAACTTTTATGTTTACGCAAGAGCCTTTTGTGATAATATTACTTTCCGAAAATCAGTGAATGCAGACGAGCTGTTAAATCTTTGATAATTTAGGCGTGATCGCATCACTGGATTAAGAGGTGGATAATTGAAGACTCTAGTTGTAAGCGAGAAGAAAAACGCGGCCAAAAGAATAGCGGAATTGCTTGGCGACGGCAAAGTGGAAGAAACGAAATCGGGCGGCGTCGAACTCTTCAAGTTCAAATTAAATGGTGACGAGATGACCTCAGTTGGTTTAAGGGGCCATATTCTAAAAGTGGACTTTCCTGAAGAATTTTCAAATTGGCAGGAAACTCCGCCAGTTACACTTATCAATGCCGAAATACTAAAAGTGCCGACCCTAAAAACTTTAGTGGCGGAGCTTAAGAGACAAGGCAAGAAGGCAGACGAAGTTATAATCGCCACTGATTATGATCGTGAAGGCGAGTTAATTGGTTCAGACGCCGTCCACGAGATACAGTCTGTCAATCCTGACGTTCCAATTAAACGCGCGAGATTCTCAGCCTTGACGAAGACCGAAATAAGAGACGCGTTCGGCAATCTTGATTCTCTCAGCGAGAATCTTGCTCATGCCGGTGAGGCCCGCCAGGATATTGATCTAATCTGGGGCGCTACCTTAACCAGGTTCATTTCGTTGGCATCGACTAGATTAGGGCGTCAATTCTTATCAGTTGGCCGCGTTCAAAGTCCCACCTTAGGGTTAGTAGCAGAGCGAGAAGTTGAGCGAAAAGCTTTTATTGTCGAAACCTACTGGCAATTAGATGGTGTTTTTGACGGCGGCGGTAGCCGGTTTGAAGCCGGTCATAAAACTGAAAGATTCTCTTCAAAAGAAGAAGTCGAAGCGATTATTAAAAGTTTGGGCAAGGAAGGCACGGTTGTCGACGCCAAGAAGACTTCCAGATCAACGAAGCCACCGGCCCCTTTTAATACAACGAGTTTTCTAACGGCCGCGGCCAGCGTCGGTGTCTCTCCGGCAAACGCGATGAGAATCGCCGAGGGGCTTTATATGAAGGGTCTCATTAGTTACCCGCGGGTCGACAACACTGTTTATCCCCCGTCACTCGGGATTCGGGATATTTTGGAAACACTGAAGGCGGCTGAAGAAGTCGGCCCATTGGCGGCCGAAATAAATAAACAGGATAAACTGGTGCCGACCCGTGGAAAGAAACAAGCAACTGATCATCCCCCTATCCATCCAACCGGGGCTGCCACCAAGACTCGGATTACCGGGAACGACTGGAAGATATATGAACTGGT
>JAUVQD010000194.1 GCA_030598355.1 Actinomycetes bacterium | reverse complement strand
CCAGCAAGCAGATACTACCAATTATGTAAAAGCAAAAAAGAATGAAATCCTGAGCCAGGTAAGCCAGCAGAACCGAGTGTTGGACAAAGTAAAAGATGAAATCGCAAAAGCAGAAACTGCTCAGGAAAAAGCTAGACTGGCTGCGATCGGCCGAGCCAGGGCAGCTGCTGCGCCTCGATCGCCATCTCGGACAGTTAGCGCACCGCAACAGACATATGCTCCCGTACCCTCCAGCGGAAAAGGTGTGGCAGTTGTGAATTACGCCATGGCTGAGATGGGGAAACCCTACGTTTGGGGTGGCGCTGGGCCGAACTCTTTTGATTGCTCCGGCCTAACTATGTATGTTTACAGAAAAGTCGGGATATCTCTGCCACATTCCGCCGATGCGCAATATCGTATGGGAAGAAAAATTAATCGCGATAGCCTCCAGCCAGGCGATTTAATCTTCGGGGGCTCGCAAGGATATATCACACATGTTGGCATCTATATTGGCGGAGGCAACTATATTAACGCTCCCCAAACTGGTGATGTAGTGAAAATAAGCAGCCTTTCCAGTCGCCGCAATTACGTCGGAGCCACACGACCCTAGGGACAGCCACTTATCCTCTACTTTTTTAAAGCAGCTCCTTTCTTCATTTTAGCGTCTATTTAAAACATTTTATTAGACCACTCAAGCATTTCCCCAGAAAGACCGATAAATGCACAGGGAAACTTGAGAGGTGTTATGGACGCTAAGCAACTATTAAAACTTATGGTCGAAGCGGAGGCATCAGACCTGCATGTAAAGGTTGGAGAGCCACCATCTGTTCGCGTATCCGGTCAACTACAAAAATTAGATTGCCCCGTGCTTACCGTTGAAGACACTCAAGGATTGGCGGCTACCTTAGTTCCCGATCGTTTAAAAAAGAGTTTTGACGCAAAAAATGAAGCTGATTTTGCCTTCAGCGTGACCAATGTCGGCCGGTTTAGGGTCAACGCTTTTCATCAGCGTGGAACTATTTGTATGGCTATCAGGCGCGTCCTTGGCAAAAGAGCGGACATGGGCGAACTTATGCTTCCCGCTGTCGTCAAGAACTTGGCAGAGGAGAACAGGGGGTTGGTTTTGGTAACCGGCACCGCTGGCAGCGGCAAGACCACAACTTTGGCAGCCATGATCAATCATATTAACAAGACCCGGAATGGTCATATAGTCACAATCGAAGATCCGATCGAAGTCTTGCACAAAGATAATAAATCCGTTATTAACCAGCGAGAAATTGGGATCGATACTGAGACATACAGCGGCGCTCTCAAACACGTGGTTCGTCAAGATCCCGATGTTGTTTTGATTGGCGAAATGCGTGATTTGGACACGGTTTCTGCGGCACTGACGGCCGCGGAGATGGGTACTTTGGTTCTCTCAACCCTCCACACGATCGACGCGGCGGAAACGATAAACAGGATTATCGATTTTTTCCCCACGCACCAACATCGGCAGATTCAAATAATGTTGGCGTCAACTCTTCGCGGAATTGTCTCCATGCGGTTGCTCCCGAAAATTGGCGGGGGGTTAGTGCCCGCCGTCGAGGTTATGGTGGTGACGGCGACCGTTAGAGAACTAATAAACGAAGGAAAGTATGCGCAGCTCAAGGAGGTGATTGAACAAGGTGAGTATTACGGAATGCAATCTTTTGACCAAAGCCTCATCCTTCTTTATCAGTCAGACCAGGTAGGGCTCGAAGATGCTCTGGCCATGTCAGCCAACGCTCATGATTTTAAACTTAAGATCCGTCAGCTAGGAATCGAATATCCGTCGATTCAGGAGGCGTAATGTCCGAGAATGACTCACAAGTAATGGCCCAAGACCGGATAGAAACAGTAGTTACAACCGCTAACACGCAAGTTGAGAACCAGAAAGATCAGCTTGATTTAAAAAGTATATTAACGAAACTAGTTGAACAGGGCAGCTCAGACCTGCATCTTAAAGTGGGACAGCCGCCAATTTTTCGCGTAAACGGGAAACTAGAAAGGACAGGCTATCCTGCGCTCGGACCAGATCAAATCAACGCTTTGCTCAGCGAAATGGTCGATGAGGAGCAGAAAAAACATCTTTTTGAGGCTCGGGAGCTAGACCTGGCCTATTCTGTTCCCGGATTAGCCAGGTTTCGGGTGAACATTTTCTTTCAAAATAAAAAACTGGGCGCGGTCATCCGTGTCATTCCATTTGAAATAAGATCGCTGGAAGATCTTCAATTGCCGTCAGTCATAAAGAAATTTGCCAACTTAAGCGGCGGTCTGGTTTTGGTCACGGGACAAACAGGTAGTGGAAAATCAACAACTCTGGCAGCCATAATTGACCATATAAACAGGACGCGCAAAGCGCATATCATTACAATAGAGGACCCGATTGAATTTCTCTATACTGATAAGCAGTCTGCTATACACCAACGAGAGCTAGGCATAGACACCCACTCTTTCGCGGCGGCGCTCAGACAAGTAATGCGGCAAAACCCTGACGTAATTCTTGTTGGCGAGCTTCGGGATCTCGAGACGATCTCTTTGACTATGACCGCGGCTGAAACAGGCCGCTTGGTCTTCGCGACTCTTCATACATCCGATAGTGTTCAAACCGTGGATAGAATAGTCAATTCATATGCGCCGGAACATCAATCTAGAGTGAGGATGCAGCTGGCAAATAGTTTGCGCGGCGTTGTCTCTCAAGCGCTTATACCGGCCAAGTCAGAGGGCCGAGTTGCCGCTTTTGAAGTGTTGGCCTGCCATTCGGGAGTTAGAAATATTATCAGGGAAGGAAAAGCCCACCAAATATATAACTTAATTCAAACAGGTGCGTCCCATGGAATGGAGCTTCTCGACAAGAATCTAGCCCAGTTGGTCAATGAGGATAAAGTCGCTTTTGATGAAGCAATTGCAAAAGCTCGCAATCCCGGTGAGTTTCATACGCTTTGTCCGGGGGTGGTGAGGTAACCATGGAGATTACGAGCTTGCTTGCCAAGGTAAAAGAACACAACGGATCCGGTCTGCTGCTCAAGGCTAAGTCTGCGCCGTTAATACGTGTCCAAGAAGAAATATTTCCTATTGGCGAAGGCCAGTTGGGCGTGGAAGATACGATCTCAGTAGCCAAAAGCGTGACTAGTGAAGAACAGTGGCAGGAGTTTCAGAAAAACTTAGAGCTGGATACAACTTATTTTGTCAAAGATATAGGCAGGTTCAGAGTCAATTTGTTTAAGCAAAGAGGGAGCGTGTCTGCAGTTTTTCGAGCAATTTCCGCGGAAATCCCGACGATGGAATCACTGGGGCTGCCCCCAGTCATAGCGGATCTCGCTATGCGCCCGCGCGGTCTTATTCTAGTCACTAGTCCGGCCGGCGGCGGGAAGTCGACTACACAGGCTGCGATTATTGATCACCGAAATACTCACGATGAATGCCATATCATGACAGTTGAAGAGCCGATAGAGTTCATTCATGCGGATAAAAAAGGAATGGTCAATCAACGCCAGGTTGGCCGAGACACAAAGTCTTTCGCCAACGCTCTAAAATGTGTGCTTCGGCAAGATCCTGACGTTATCTTAGTTGGGGATATGAGAGATATTGAAACAATATCGATGGCCATAACTG
>JAUVQD010000259.1 GCA_030598355.1 Actinomycetes bacterium | reverse complement strand
GCGCATTTGATACCAGGGCGTCGACCTGGTCTCCATCTCTCGGAAAGAGGCTGATGCCGATGCACGCGGTCAGGTGGAGTTTATCAATTCCAATCTCAAGAGATTTCGATATCTGCGCCATTAATCGTGGGGCGGTGAAGGCGGCGCTCTTCTCATCCTTGATTGCGGGCAAGATTACGTTAAACTCATAGTCGCCGATACAGGCGCAGCTGTCAGCCTCCCTAAGAGACAGGGCAATTCTTTTGGCCACGGTGGTCAGCACCTGATTGCTGGCGCTACTTCCAATAGCATCGCCAATCTCTTTGAACCTATCAAGATGAATCGATAGGACGGATAGAACCCCGGGTTTGGACTGAGCCTTAGCCAGTTCTTCTCCAACGATGTCTTTAAACAGACCGGGGTTCGGCAGATCGGTTATCATGTCGTAGTCAGCCAAGTGCTGGGCGTCATCTTCAGCTTGGTTGCGTGCGTTCTCCGATCGTCTCAAGGCAGACATGTAGTAGCGTATCAGCTTGATCAAGAGCAACCCGGTTGCAAGAATATAAAACCAGTTTTTAATTATGAGCGCTTTAGCGAGGTCATCGGAATTGCCAGCGAATGTAGCTAACAGCCGGTCTGAGAAGAGAAGCCAGATAATCCCAATAGATATGTAGATCGCTGCGATCTTTAAAGAAATTTTGTCAGTGTTCTTTTTGTTATTCACACGCAACCTATACCCATGTTAGAGACAGATATGATCTTCCGGAAAAAGAGTAAATAATAGTCGTTTTCTTTGGGCAAAATCTGATATGATGAAAAAAGTCACAATGGCAAAAAACGTAGAATCCGGAGAGGTAGACTTCACTAACGATCGTCCTGAGGAAGCTTGTGGTGTGTTTGGCATTTACGGGCCTGGTCAGGATGTATCTAGGCTTACCTATTTCGGTCTTCACGCGCTCCAACATCGGGGTCAGGAGAGCGCCGGGATAGCTGTAGCCGATGGAGAATCAACCGTAGTCTTCAAAGACATGGGTCTTTTACCACAAGTTTTTGACGAACGTAAACTGGCCAGCCTTCAGGGACATATCGCTATCGGGCACGTTCGCTACTCAACAACCGGCTCGACCAGGTGGGAAAATTCACAGCCAATTCATAAAACCCATGAACATGGCACTTTAGCTTTAGTTCACAACGGCAATCTACTTAATAGTCGTGAGTTGCGGCGGGAGCTTGTGCAAAATGGTGGTCGCCTCAGATCGACCAGTGACACAGAAGTTATCGCCGGGGTGATCGCCAAGGCCGCGGATAAATCCATTGAGCTGGGCGTAGCGGAAGCGATGCGTCGAATAAACGGAGCTTATTCGATTCTAGTCATGACAGAAAATGAGCTAATTGCGATTCGGGATGGCTATGGTGTTAGACCATTATCCGTCGGGCGGATAGGTGATAGCTGGGTGGTCGCCAGCGAAACGTGTGCTTTAGATATTGTCGGAGCCGAGCATGTTCGAGACGTCGAACCCGGAGAAATGGTCGTTATAAACGAGGACGGTCTGCAATCTCACCAAGTACTCAAACCCAGCAAACCTTCTCTTTGTGTCTTTGAGTTTATATATTTTGCGCGTCCTGACAGTCAAATCAATAAGACTAATCTTTATGGGGCCAGGAAAAGCATGGGGACAGAGTTGGCTAAGGAGGCCCCAGTCGAGGCCGATATGGTCATCGGTCTTCCTGATTCAGGAACCCCGGCCGCTATTGGATATGCCGAGGAATCCGGAATACCTTTTGGTGAAGGGCTGATAAAAAATCGCTATGTCGGGAGGACTTTTATTCAACCCGACCAGATGCTTAGACAACTCGGCGTAAAGCTAAAACTAAACCCACTGGGACAAGTGATAAAAGGGAAGCGGTTGATTGTTGTCGACGATTCGATTGTCAGGGGGAACACCAGTCGGCAAATAGTGAAAATATTAAAAGAGGCTGGCGCGGCCGAAGTTCACATGAGAATCAGCTCACCTCCAGTCGTTTTTCCATGTTTCTATGGTATTGATACCGACAGCCAGGTGCAGCTACTGGCAGCCGGCAAAGATTTAGAGGAAATTCGGGAATTCATCGGCGCGGATAGTCTCAAATACCTTACTTTTGAAGGCCTGCTAACAGCTACGGGGTGCCCGCGCGCAGAGTTTTGTCTCGCTTGTTTTGACGGCGTCTATCCTATTCCACTCTCTGAGGAACAAAAGGAAGGCAAATCTCTTCTTGAATCAGAAACTGTGAAGAAATAGTGGGGGAACTAGAGCCGACAATCCTTGGAGTTTTAATCTCCGGCACCGGCACAAACCTCCAAGCTATCATTGACGCCTCGGAAAAAGGGGAGCTTCCGGCTAAAGTAGGCGTGGTCATAAGCAGCCGGAGTGACGCGCATGGTCTGATTAGGGCTAAGGTGCACAACATCCCCCACTTTTGGGTCGACAGGCAAGCATTTGATTCAAACGAAGAATATGATCTAGAGATCACTGCCAAGCTCAAAGAGTT
>JAUVQD010000208.1 GCA_030598355.1 Actinomycetes bacterium | reverse complement strand
GTCTCTCATCGTGATTCTGTAATCATAACGATCTTAGGATAGATTTTCAAGTGTACATACCTCAAGAGTGCTTGAACTAAGCATGTTGAACGTTCTTTTGCATTTCATGTACCACTTTTGCCTATTTTCTGCCCAAACGTGGTCAGAAATTAAGCAATTGGTTTCCGGCGCCATATAGCTCGCGTGTTTGCGCTGCTCAAACAAGCTGTTTTGCACCGGGTTTATCACAAAATACCTGTTCAGACTATCAAGGCGGAGATCACGGGTTCGAATCCCGTATGCGCTACATTTCTACGATAATGCCTATTCAAAGGCATTTCTTGTCATATGAGGTAAATCGAGAAAATAGTGTTGGCTTTTTTGGCTGGATCAGGAAGGAGATGTGGCGATAGACTCGCCTTCGTCAAGCACGACGCCGTCTCTCATGTGAATGACCCTGTCGCATACTTTGGCGACCTCCTGGTCATGAGTTACTAAAATAAATGTGGTCCCTGTGGTCTGGTTTATCTCCTGCATCATCTCGATTATCTCGTTGGAAGTGACTGTATCAAGGTTTCCGGTTGGTTCATCTCCCAGGACTACTTTGGGGTTGTTGACAAGAGCGCGGGCAATCGAGACACGTTGTTGTTGGCCGCCGGACAACTCCGTCGGTAAATGGCGGGTTCGGTCAGCCAGCCCGACATCGGATAGCTTTGTCTCCGCCATTTCTAGCGATTCCCGGCGGGAGTGACCAGCATACTCCGCGGCCAGAGCTACGTTTTCCATAGCTGTGAGTGTTGATACTAGATTGTAGCCTTGGAAAATAAAGCCCAACTTGGCCGCGCGCAGTTTAGGAAGCCTGTTTTTTGGAAGGTTGTCGACACGCTCTCCTAAGAGCCATACTTCTCCTCTATCCGGCCTGTCAAGGACACCTACAATATGCATAAGGGTTGACTTCCCAGAACCAGATGGTCCTATGATCGCCGTCATTTCGCCTTCCTTAATTTCAAGTGAGGCTCCACGAAGCGCATGGACGAAGTTGTTCTTACCTAGTTTGTATTCCTTATGAATATCCGTTGCACGAATAATTGTTTTCATTAATGTCTCCTTTCCGCCCGCGGCGCTATTCATATCTCAGAGCCTCGACCGGATTCATCCGGGCCGCGCGCCAAGAGGGAAATAGACCGCCGATAATACCGAGAAGGACGGCGAAAATCACTGCCCCGATGGCCAAACGCAGAGTTAGTAAAAAAAGTGTCGTACCCGATTCATTGCCGACGGAATTCGCTACTGTCGTGAACCCCCAACCTAAACCGAGACCTATCATGCCACCGATGAGACCTATGATCCCGGATTCAATTAAAAACTGACTCAAGATCTGCCTGCTTGAGGCGCCGATGGCCTTGCGTATGCCAATCTCCCTTGTACGCTCGGAAATTGACATGGTCATTGTGTTGATCACTGAAAGACCGCCGACAAGAAGGGAGATCATACCGATTAGGAAAATTATCGCAGTAAAGATACCGACAGCATTGCCGATCTGGTCGTTGAACGCTTTCGGTCCAAAAGCTTTCACATCCGGCATTTCTTTTTTAATTTCTTTGGCTACCTTATTAGGATCGTAATCATCTTTTATGAATGCCGTTATTCCTGTCACCAGATCACTTATGTCGATCTGGTCTTTTACCATTTGCGGCAGGTCTTTATAGTGAAGTCGCTGGGCATCGGAAAGCGTCATCAAGACAGTCGTATCGGGTATCGTCAGGGTTTTCTCCATAATACCGATAACCTCGAAACTCTTGCCCCTTAGTTTTACGTTTTTTCCGACTTTGGCGCCCAGTTTTTTTACTAGATCGGAGCCGACAACTACTTTGTTTATGTCAGATTTCCTAAGGTCCCGTCCCTCGGAGAAGGTGATCTTAAAAGAATCATAATCCTGACCTCTCAGATCAGTCCCGACAATACTGGCCGGCGGGCCCATTTGGACGGCGCCGATATCTTCGTCCAGCGTCATTTGAAGTTCCGCCTGTGCTTTTTCCACACCTTTTACGGCTTCGACTTCCGTGATTATCTTAGCCGACATCGGGTTTGGTTCCAGGCTGATAAGATCGCTTTTTGATACTATTACTTTATCTTTGTAATATTTTGTTCCGCCGTCGACTAATAGGGTTAGCTTCTCGGCAATTGCCCCCATGGCAATAAGGGCGAAGACACCTATGGCGATGCCGAAGATTGTCAGAAACGCTCTCAATTTTCGCCTAAAAACGCTTCTTAGGGCTCGTATATTAAATCTCCTTGATTGAGCGGTTACTTATTAATCGAACAAGCATACCTCATAAAATAAGATTCCGCGAACTACTTGGATTCAAAGAAACTACAGCTGCTTTCAGCCTGTACTTCATGCCAAAAACATTTACCAATGCCCGGAGTGCTTTATTCTAATAACAAACATTAAAAGGAGCAAGGTGATTAAGTATTTGTCGAACTGCCCATACCGGATGGAGAATATTAGTAATTAGGATAGCAAAATGTTAATCATAAGGCAGCAATATACCTGCAACATATCTTGAACTGCTCTAACATCTGAATATAGTCCGATTGCTTAAAGTTCGTATAGCATCCTGTCTGGGCTACCAGGAGGTGTAAACTGAAGGGCTAATCCTCTTGTGGTGTTAACGTGTGGGACAACCGGATCTAGCCAGTCAACGTTTCTTGGGTAATTTCGTAACTACGGCGGCGCGCGCCGTTTTGCGCGTTCTGTAATTGGTGATTGTCCAGACCGTAAAGGTGGGCAATCTGCAATAGATGAGCATACCTTAAATCGGCTACTGATCTCATTACTTGATGATCACATATTCGGACCAACCATTTACCGGTGTCGAGTTGTCCAAAAGAAAACGTGATATTGTCACTGATCGGAATATCGTAAATCAACATTTCTTAATATAATCCATTTTCTTATATATCGGCATATCCTAGGGAAAAATTAAGGCGTGTTCAAATTTTTAATGCGTGACGTGCTTGCAACTTTTGTAAGTGCTATGTAAGTACAAAAGTCTGATGTCAACTAAAAAATCAACCGCGTATTAGCTGTGATCTTAAACCTAGATTACTTTGTCAACCTCTATCTTAACAGTTGATTCACAATACAAGTGGTGGCAGCAAGTTAGTTGTTATTTTAAGGGCTTGCTGATAGGGGCAGATGTGTAAGCAGGAAGGATGCCAGTTAATGAGTGTACACGCGTACGTGTTTCCCGGAAATTACCAGTCGCATAATACCGTTTTTCGTCAAAACACGATCACTGCTTTAATTGATGCGATTAACACTTACACCGCACTTAAGGCAGGATAGACAATTCCGGGGACTG
>JAUVQD010000202.1 GCA_030598355.1 Actinomycetes bacterium | reverse complement strand
TCGGCACGACAGTCAGTGCCGGTGACGCGCTCTTTGAAGTTGAGAGTGGCACCCCTGGACAAACCGTTAATATTGCCTTTGCCGACTTGACCGAGGCTCGGACTACATTGCAGAAATTACAGGCTGAAGGGGCGTCAGAAGAGGAGATCGCCGACCAAGAGGAAGCGGTTGAGGATGCTGAGGCCGAATATTCGCAGTCGGTCGACAATCGGTACTCCACAATCACTTATTCGCCAATAGATGGCACGGTTATTGCTGTCAACGCGCAAATTGGGGATATGCCCGGTAGCGGTTCTTCGGGAGGGGCCGGCGGAGGCGCGGAGTTAAACTCTGTGGTCTTGGTGGCCGACTTGAGTCGATTACAAGTAGAAGCCGCTATTGATCAGGCCGATGTATCCAAATTGGTTGTCGGCCAACACGTTGATGTGACACTCGATGCCTTACCGGATAAGAAGCTGAGCGGTGAAGTGGTTTCCATCGACGCGGTCCCAGAGACGAATCAAAATGTTGTTACTTATAGCGCGTTTATCTCAATTGACGAGCTCGATGCCGGGATACGCCTTGGAATGAGCGCCAACCTCGAAATCCAGTTAGAGAAAGCTGAAGATACCTTGTATGTACCTAACGTGGCTGTGCGCGCGCAGGGGAACAAGAAGTATGTGACCAAGATGATCGATGGCGAGCCGACCGAGGTTCCCGTGGAAACGGGTCTAGTCTCAAGTGAGCGCACTGAAATCACGAGCGGTTTGAGTGAAGGCGATAAGATCAGTATCCAGTCTTTTGCTTCTGACAGCAGCGGCCAGGGCCGGTCTCAAAGCCCGTTTGGCGGTCGAGGCGGTTTTGGCCGCGGCATTGGCGGACCCCCACACTAAGCCTATGCTAATCAAAGTCAAAGATCTTAAGAAAATATATAGTTTAGGCGGAGAGATCTCGGTGGCGGCGCTCAGGGGCGTCGGGCTCGAGATAGAAGCTGGAGAGTTTGTCGCGATCATGGGTCCATCAGGGAGCGGCAAATCAACGCTTATGCAGATTTTAGGCTGTCTCGACAAACCGACATCCGGGAAATACACACTCGGCGGCGTGGACGTTGGATCCTTGAACGACAACGAATTGGCTGAGATCAGGAGCCTCAAGATTGGCTTTGTTTTTCAACAATTCAATTTGTTGGCACGGACATCAGCATTGGAAAATGTCGTTCTACCGCTTGTCTATTCCGGGCAAGCTCATCAAAACGAAAAAGCCGTTGAAGCACTAGCGGCCGTTGAGCTAAGTGATCGAGCCAACCATTGGCCCAACCAGCTCTCAGGGGGCCAGCAACAACGCGTGGCTATCGCTCGCGCTCTGGTTAATAATCCTGATTTAATCCTGGCTGACGAGCCGACAGGCGCTCTGGATACGGTGGCAGGCGGCGAGATACTGGATTTACTTTCCGCACTGAACAAAGAAGGCAAGACGATTGTCTTAATCACCCACGAGCTGTACATCGCCGAGCAGACTAGACGCATTATTAAGCTCCGCGACGGTGAAATTGTTTCCGACCATAACAATGGCGAACGATCGAAAGGCGGTGGCCCGAATTGAGCCTATTCCTAACGATCAAAATCGCTCTGCGAGCATTAGCCGCAAATAAAGTTCGGAGCGCGTTAACCATGTTGGGGATCATTATTGGTGTCGGAGCAGTTGTGGCCATGGTCTCTATTGGCGCCGGAGCAAGTCAGTCGGTTAGCAGTAGCATACAGGGTCTGGGTTCTAATCTGATCACAGTAATCCCCGGTTCCGGTGGCGGTGGGCAAGGGGGTGCCAGACAGGCCTTGGGAAGCGCTACCAACCTAACGGTTAAAGACGGCGAGGCCATTGAGGATAACATTGCAACGGTTGTCCGGGTCTCTGCTGAGTACAACGATAGAGCTCAGGTAGTTTACGAGAATAATAATATTAACGCGACTATAAATGGAGTCACCCCCGAGTATGAAAAGGTTCGCAATACAACCGTTGAAGTCGGGCGCTTTATCACTGAAAGTGATGTCGGAACGTCAGATCGGATAGCGGTTATCGGTAAAAATGTCGTGGAGGACCTGTTTGCCGGCGCGGACCCCATTGGCAAGCGCGTCAAAATTCAAGATATCCCGTTTACAGTCGTTGGGATATTGGAGTCAAAAGGCGGCGCTAGTTTTATCAGCTCGGATGATGCCATTTTTGTCCCCTTGACTACCGCGCAGAATCGCTTATTCGGAGTTGAACATGTAAGCCAACTTGGCGTGGAAATCAGCGATAGCGAGGCTATGGACGAGGCTCAGGATGCGATCGGTTGGCTGCTTCTTGGTCTCCATGGGGTCGCTGATCCTGAAGAGGCAGATTTTCGTCTGATGAATCAGCAAGATATTTTGGAAACGGTTGGGGAAGTAACCGGCATTATGACCGCTCTTTTAGGCGGTATTGCCGGGATATCTCTTCTGGTAGGCGGTATTGGCATCATGAATATCATGCTTGTATCAGTGACAGAGAGGACAAGGGAGATTGGTTTGCGCAAAGCAGTAGGCGCTAAACGGAAGGATATCCTAAAACAGTTCTTAACCGAGTCGGTTATCCTTAGCTTAATTGGTGGCCTAGTGGGCATCTTGCTGGGGGTGGGTGGTTCGCGATTGGCGGCGGCGGCGATGGGGTCGGAAACCGTTGTCACGGTCAACTCTATGGTGCTGGCATTTGTTTTCTCAGCTGCGATTGGCATATTTTTCGGCATCTATCCGGCGGTTCGGGCGTCGAGACTAAGCCCGATAGACGCGCTTAAATACGAGTAAAAGGAGTCATTTTGAAAAACGTAATAATTGTGGTGGTGGTCCTGGTGGTCGGAGCGGTCTCATTTTGGGGTGGCACTTATTACCAGCGGCAGAGTTTTGGCGTAAATCGGCGCGGCTTTAACGGGCAGGGCGGTCAGCGCGGTTTTGGAGGCGGCAACCCTGGTGGTGGCTTTGGCGGTCAGCGGGGCGCAGGTAATAATGGTGACGCGCAGCGTCGGGGCACTCCGATCATATCCGGGCGTCTCGATAAGATAACCGATGATGAGCTCACGCTCACGACTCAAAGAGGAACAGTAAAAGTCGCTACTGACGGCAAAGCCGTAGTAAAGCACGCTGAAAAAGTCGACGCTAAAGACCTAGAAACTAAGAAAGACGTACTCATTGAAGTAGAGATTGATGAGGACGGCGAAATGACCGCTAAAACTATTATTCAATGATCGCAACAATTAATCCGCGCATATAACATTTGAAAAATTAGTAAAAAACCGTGATAATGTGACGTCAGCCAAAGATGTTTCTTGGCGATGTTTTAATCTTTATGGTGGTTGTAGCTCAGTTGGTTAGAGCGCTGGACTGTGGCTCCGGAGGCCGGGGGTTCGAATCCCCTCAGCCACCCAAAGCACTGGATTTGCGTGCGCCCTACAGCTCAGGCAAAATAGAGCGTCGGACTTCGAATCCGCATGAGCGCGGTCGGAGACCGAGCTCTGT
>JAUVQD010000240.1 GCA_030598355.1 Actinomycetes bacterium | reverse complement strand
TTGATTGCGGCCGGAGGTATGGGAAAAACAGGAAACTTGGCGGCTAACGCGGCCGCTATGATCATGCTTGGAGCCTCGGCGGTTGATACTGGAAAATATATTATGCAGGCGGCTGCCGGTTGCGTGGGCGATGAATACAATCGGTGCAATATTTGTAATACGGGGCGGTGCCCTCGGGGGATTACAACGCAAGATCCAAAGCTCTATCGACGATTAGACCCTGACAAAGTTGCCGAGCGTATCGTGGACATATTTGTCTCAGCGAATGTAGAGTTAAAGAAGATTTTTGCTCCGATGGGCCGAAGCACCCAATTACCGATTGGTATGTCTGATGGTCTAAGCGTCAGCAATAAGGAAACTGCTGAGCGGCTTAAAATTACTTACGCCGTCTAGTTGGAATTGTGAATTATGTCTAAGAAAAAAAAATTGATTATCCAGGGAAAAAAGGATGGAAAAAGAGTCTCTTCCCAAGTTCTTGAAGAGCTCGTTCAGGCTGCTGTAAAGAATAATGGCGGCAATTTGAAGATCATAGCTGACGGTCAACAAGGGGTTGGCGGCCGCATATGGCCAAACCTGGGACCGGTAGATATTGAGATTGATGGGCCCATTGGCCAACGAGTTGGATGTATGGGTATGGCCGGCACTTCAATCTTGATCAACGGCAGCGCTTCCGACGATGTCGGTTGGATAAACTGTGGTGCCAAAATCACGGTTCTCGGCGATGTTACCAACGGCGCACACAATGCCGGAGCCCAAGGCCTTTTGTATGTTCAAGGCTCAGGCGGCGCGCGTTGCGACACAATGACCAAAAGAAACCCAAGGTTTCCGCCACTGCAATCTTGGTATTTTCGAGATGTTGGTGATTCTTTTGCCGAGTTTAAAGCTGGCGGGATAGCGGTTGTCTGCGGAGTCGATCCGCGAAATCCGGACAATATTTTGGGCTACCGCCCTTGCGTCGGCATGGTCGGCGGGACAATTTATTTTCGCGGTCCAATACAAGGATATAGTGAAGCGGACGTCAACCTGGAAGAATTAACGCCGCAAGATTGGGAATGGCTAACCGAGAATATGAAGCCCTATCTTCGAGCTATCGATAGAGAGTCATTTTACGAAGAGCTGACAAAAACCATTGGCGATTGGCGCAAGCTGATACCCTTTACACCTGAGAAAAAAGCTGAGAGAAACGAAGCAGTAGACAGGGAGTTTAGTTCCTGGCGCGAAGGGGTTTGGGAGAAAGAAGTTGGGCCGTCCGGGATTTTTGGGGAGTATCTAGACCACGACAGATCGATTGTAGAGTTTGTTCCTGCCGGTGAAAACCGGCGCTTTAAACCGGTCTGGAATAATAACCAATATTTGCCTCCATGTGCTTGGGCTTGTCCTTCTGATATCCCATCTCAGGAAAGAGCGAGCTTGATTAGGCAGGATCGATACGAAGAGGCCCTGGCCCTTGTCTTAAAATATAGCCCTTTTCCTGGTACTGTTTGTGGTACGGTCTGCCCTAATCTTTGTATGGATGCTTGTACTCGCGGGCAACTAGATAAACCCCTGGACATCAAATCACTGGGCCGCTTGAGCTTGGAAACGCCGGCGCCAAAGAAGGCCAAGCCGACGGGGAGAAAAGTGGCGGTAGTTGGAGGCGGACCCGGTGGTCTTTCGGCCGCCTGGCAGCTGTCATTAAAGGGGCATGAGGTTGATGTGTATGAAGCGGATGGAGTACTTGGTGGAAAGCTGGAGCTTTGTATTCCAAGGGACCGTCTTCCGCAAGAGGTTTTGCGTAAAGAGATCTCTCGTTTTGAGGAACTCGGGGTTGGTGTTCATTTAAATACACGGGTTAACAAGAATCTTTTCAAAGAAATATATGACAACCACGATATTGTTTTAATCGCGGTCGGCGCTCACACGCCGAGAAAACTGCCGTTTTCCGGCTCCGAAGATACTGTCGGAGGGGTCGATTTTTTAAAGGATATAAATCGAGGGTATCCACCGGACTTAACTGGTCAAGACATCGTGGTGATTGGCGCGGGGAACGTAGGGATGGATATATCAGCACAAGCTTTTGTTTGCGGAGCCAAGTCGGTAACAGCGGTTGACGTTCAGCCTCCCGCGAGTTTTGGAGTCGAACGCGAAGCCGCTGAAGCACTTGGGACGAAAATCCTGTGGCCCAAAATCACCAAGAGTTTTAATTTGAAAAATAGAGAGGTTAAATTTGAAGACGGGACATCTCTTCCCGCTGACAAGGTGTTTATTTCTATAGGCGAGTCGCCGGAATTAGATTTTCTACCGCCCGAAGTGGATACCTCGCGAGGCTTGATTGAGGTTAGCATGATACAGCAAACAAGCGATGTGAAGGTCTTCGCTGTTGGCGACGCTACCGGTCCTGGTCTGGTAACTCACGCAATTGGCGCTGGCCGCCGGGCGGCAGAGGTCATCCACGCTCAAATGATGGATTATGATTATGTGCCGGAAGCCAAGGCCGTTATTCCTTATGATCGAATTAAGACAGTCTACTATGAGGCCGAGGCCGTTAAGGAGTTTGATTCTACGTCCGAAGCTAACCGCTGCTTGTCATGCGGCTCTTGCCGCGACTGTGGAATGTGCGTCTATGCCTGCTATTGGGGAGCGATATCGCGGGTCGACGGGCCGGGCAGCAATTGGTCCTATGTCGTCGATGAAGCTAAGTGTATTGGTTGTGGCTTCTGCGCTGGTACTTGCCCTTGTGGCGTATGGGAAATGGATAAAAATCTTTAGTTGTTCGAAATAGGGTAAAACCTCCTTAGTCTGATCAGAAGTTTTGATCATTGAATTGGAG
>JAUVQD010000235.1 GCA_030598355.1 Actinomycetes bacterium | reverse complement strand
TCAAAGCCAAGACCTGCTTCAACGCTGATCGTTAACATATCCAAAATATCCGGCAGTGAGCGCGCTATCTCTTTCTTTCTCCGATCGGTTAACCTAGCCAGCCAAGCGTCGGGCAAAGTAAACCCGGCACCGGCCATAATAAGGGTCATAATCAACATGCGCGACAACGTAAAATGTGCGAGTGCCGCGGTTGCGAAACTGAGGAGAAGACCAATAATCGTCCCAATTATTTTGAGGCTGACCAAGTCCTCAACGTCATAATCCCGGGGTTGACCCGCTTCGAGAAGCCGCTTTTTCAAACGCCAACCGATCCTCGGTGTTACAAAACGCTCGCCAACCGAGATGACGCCTGTTTGAATCCTGTCCGCTGTTGCCCGAATCTCGGCGGCTCGACCTTTCTCAAAAGCCCCAGCTAGGAGCGCACCTAGAAATGAGAAGCAAAAAAAATATGCCAGGATCGAGAGTCCGAATACTATTATCATCTCACACCTCTATCTTTATGATTTTGCGCAGCCACAACGCACCAATGGCCATGAGGAAGAAGGCTCCAAAAATCATCGTCAATCCCATCTTATCTGTAAATAAAAGACTCATATATCCAGGATTCAGGAGATAGATAGAGGCTGTCACGAAAACAGGCAAACAAAGAAGAATAAGCGCAGAGAGCCGTCCCTCAGCCGTCAAGACTTTTATTTGACGCGTCACAGTCCCCCGCTCTCTGATGGTTCTAGCCAAGGTCGCCAAGACCTCGGTTAAATTGCCGCCAACCTCACGCTGGATTTTTACGGCCAGCACCATCCAATCAAAACTCGTGCTACCTATACGGACACTCATCTTTTCCAGGGACTCCTCGAGCGGCAACCCAAGTTGAGTGTCGGTTAAGAGCCGCTTAAACTCCTCCGACACCGGCGGCATGCTCTCTTTTACCACCATATCAACCGCCTGAAGGAAACTATATCCTGCCTTTAGCGAGCTTGATAACATTGTTAATGTCTCAGGAAGCTGATCGTTAAATCGCGAACGCCGTCTGTAGACCAAGAAATCCAGTATCAACATTGGCGACCAGGCCAAAACCGCGATTACGATGATCGCCGCGATCAACCCGCCCAGCAGATACGCAAGCGCACCGACTAAACAGACTCCGAGAAGATGATAGTAGGTAAATTCAGCCCACTCTATCGCTAGACCAGCGGAGTTCAATTTAGCTTGGACGAGCGTGACCGGTCGCCCCTGACTGACAAGCCTGACGATGACAGCTTTTAGGCGCTCCTTCATGCCAATCGTGGCCGCAACCTGGCCTTGCTCCACGCCTGAGTGTGCTTGACCCCATGATTTCTCGTAGAACGTTAACTGCTGACGGAGGATTGTTGTTCTTGGCCAAAGCAATTTGACAAATGCCTGAGCTAAAAGCGTAAAAGCAACAAAATAGAGACTTAGGCTTAGTAAAAACATTTCATTTCCTTGTTAGGTACTCAAGCTGAAACAGTTCAGCGGGAAGCTCAATACCGACCTCGTCAAGCCGGGTGGTAAACTTGGGCCTGATTCCAGTAGATTTAAGGAAACCACGCTGGCGTCCAGCATCGTCGAGGCCCTGAGAGAAATCAAATAGAAAGAGGTCTTGCAATGTGACAATCTCCCCCTCCATTCCTTGTACTTCCGTAATATGAGTTACTCTCCTGCCTCCATCGCGAAACCGGGACTGATGTACGATCAAATCTACCGCAGACGAAATCTGCTCTCTTATTGCCCGGAGAGGCAGCTCTATTCCTGACATCAGAACCATCGTTTCAAGCCTCGCCAAGACATCTCGAGGAGTATTGGCATGCACGGTACTTAGTGATCCATCATGCCCTGTATTCATAGCCTGGAGCATATCGAGTGCTTCCCCGCCCCGGACCTCGCCAACGATAATACGATCCGGTCGCATGCGTAGAGTATTTCTAACCAAATCCCGGATAGTAATCTGTCCTTTACCCTCAATATTTGGCGGACGCGACTCAAGCTGAAGAACATGTTTTTGATGGAGTTGAAGCTCGACAGCATCTTCAATGGTGACTATCCTCTCTTCGCTGGGAATAAGCTCAGACAGAACATTCAAGGTCGTCGTCTTACCTGAACCGGTACCCCCTGAAACCAATATGTTCAGCCGGCCCTTGACGCAGGCGTCGAGAAAAGCAGCTGCTTGTGGGCTAAAGGTGCCAAATTCAATTAGATCATCAAGCCTCAGCGGGTCGGCCGCAAATTTCCTGATAGTCAATTTTGCGCCTTTAATAGCGACTGGAGGAATTATTGCGTTAACTCGTGATCCGTCAGGCAGACGAGCGTCGACCATCGGCACGCTCTCGTCTATCCGTCTCCCTATCTGCCCAACAATTTTATCGATGATTCGGTGAAGATGCGCTTCGTTAATAAAACTTTCTGAGGTTTCAAAAATACGACCCTCTTTTTCTATGTATATCGTGGAGTAGTCATTGACCATCACCTCTGAGACTGAAGGGTCCACCAAGAACCGCTCAATTGGACCTAGGCCTAAAACGTCGTCAGATATCTCCTCGATCAGGTCAGCTTTCTCTTTGCCTGAAAGGGGTGTCGATTCCCCGTCGACAAGAACAGCCAGCTTTTGTTTGACCTTTTTAAGCACCTCTCCCCGCCCCACATTATTATCGTAGAGCTCCGGTCCCAGCTCATCGATTAGCAAGCCGTGGATCTTCTGATTGATTTCATTCATTAATTTCCGGCGCCGACCGTCCTCAATATCGGGCACGACCCCCTGTATCTCATTTAGCCGTTCATGCAGAGACACTTTGCTTCACCTTCTTTCTTTTTTTGTCGTTGTCGTCTTGGTCGCGCACAAGTGCGCCAAGTTTTATAAGAGCGCT
>JAUVQD010000175.1 GCA_030598355.1 Actinomycetes bacterium | reverse complement strand
TGACGGTAGAAAGCGATGTCTTTTAGGAGCACGTCCGCCAGGGCTTCCACCGAGTAATGGATGCCGACTACTTTGAGGGCGCTACTGGGACAGGCGTCTGAGCAACGGCCGCAACCATCACACCTGTCCCGGTCAATCCGTCCGGAACAATCGAGATCAATGGCGCCGTGCGGACAAGCGCTGCTGCATTCCCCGCATCTAATGCACTTCTTTAATGAGAAAATAATCTCCGGGCCCACTTCTTGCGTCTCCGGATTGTGGCAGAAGGCACACCTTAAAGGACAGCCTTTAAAAAACACTACACTCCTAATACCGGGGCCGTCTTCTAAGCTATGCCTCTTGATGTCAACTACTAGGGGTTGAGTGTGCATATGGAATGCCCAGCCTCCGGGTTAAATCTCTGGCCATGAAACCGAACTTATAAAGGTAGTTCAAATTTCCGTCAGTGGTGACTTCATTAGCCAGAATTGAATTTAAGATATCCTGGTTCTTGGAGAGCAAAAAGGAGATGAGCGCCGCAGGGTTCTTAAAAGTCACTCTCAAGTCCCAGTCCTCAACAGCTCGTCCGCTCACATGCATGTTTCGATCCGCAAAAACAGCGGACATAGCCACCTCATCCTTGGCAGTTCTAAAGACGTATGTGCCTTCGAAATCTTCGATGTTTCTACGATAGCCACGGGAAAGACAGAAAGCCAAGTCCATACCGCGAAGCAAGAGTTCGAGAAAGTCATCAGTTACTGCTCCGCTCAGTTCTCTTCCTAAGCGGGTACTAGAGAGACGGGCGATGAACTGTCCAGCTTTGTCCGGGAGAAGAAGAACCGGCTTGAGCATCGCTCGCTTAGGAGTGGAAGCCATATCTCAGCTCCTCTGTGCCAGGGAAAACGGTTGAAATATTTCCGCGTTTCCCGTCGATAGAAGGTACTCCGTGCGGTCGATTACCTCTTTTTTCATTTGCGGGCTCAGGTCCTTGAAATATGCGGTGTATCCGGATACGCGGACAAGGAGTTCGGGGTATTTTTCTGGATGAGCCACGGCGTCGACAAACGTGTCGTGGCTGGTGACGTTGAACTGGACCTCCAACCCGCCGTGTCTGGTTCCTCTCAAATCATCGAAGTACGCCTCTACCGAGGCAGTGAAGTTATCGAGCATTTTCCCTCTATCCTCCGGCTCAGGCGTGTATTTAATATTAAGCGCCACTCCATTCGCAAGACAAATAGCAGGCAGGGACGCCGCGGAACCAAGAGCTTTGGCAAGATCCGGTGTAACGCCTGAAACAGGGGTGAAGCCGCTGGCGAAATTCTCGTAATCTTTTCTACCGCTCGGTGTAGCTTTAGTAAGCCGCCCAAAACCCGCATGGTTAGTCATCGACCAACACCCGACATGGTAGCGGCCGCCGCGATAATTGATCTTCTCGCCTGCGGTTTCGTCGAGCAACTCTATGAGCCATTTCGCGTTTTGGTCGGCGATTGGGTCTTCGTTTCCATATTTAGGAGTCTTGTCGGGGTTCATCAGCTTAGTTTGCAAAACCTCAAAACCTTCGAAGTTACAGTTCACGGCGGCTAAGAGTTCTTTAAATGAAACTTCTCTTTCTTCGTATATGACGTTTTGAATTGCCGCCAGACAGTCGACTACATCGGCAAACCCGATGATCGCTATGCCCGAAGAGTTGAAAACCGCCCCACCTTGAATCAGATCCTTTCCCTTGTCCATGGGCCCCTCAAAAAGAGATGAAAGGATCGGTGTGGGGTAAAAGTCCTGGTGGATTCGACCGAATATATCGTTAAGCGTCGTGGCTTGTTCGATAAGCCAGCAAACCTGCTCCTTAAAGGCTTTCGTGAACGCTTCAAAAGAGCTAAAGGCCGCGGGATCGCCCGTCTCCTTGCTTATTAAATGATCGATTCCCGTGTGCCGGTGTTTGCCGTTGAAGAGCGTGAGCTCTAAGGCGGAGGTGAGGTTTAGCAGAATCGAACCGGTGTGGCCGTAGGTCCGCCCGCTGCTGCCGGGCTCCACGCAGCCGATTACGCCGAAATCTCTGGCATCTTCAACAGGAATACCCTTACCTGTTAAAGCTTTTATAACCGCTTTATCGTTATGAAGAGCAGGTGTGGCGCCCATATCTACATTTACTTCGCAAAGCCTTCTAAGGTATTCCGGTGAGTTGATTCCGGAGTAATATCTGGCGTTAAGGTTCGGGTCTCTGAGCCTCATCATCTCCGTGACCTTGAGCATCACGTAGGTGAGATCGTTGACGGCGTCGTTTCCGTTTCGATCGACACCGCCGATTGTAATCGCCTGATTAGAGCCGGTTCCGCCGAAAAGCTGCTCCCCAACTTCGGGTACGGTCGGAACATGGTCGCCGATCTTGAGCCAGAAGCAGCTTAACAGCTCGATAGCTTGATCGACGGATAGAAGTCCGCTTTGTGCATCTTTTCTATATAGGTCGTAAAGAACCTGGTCGAGCCGGCCCAAGCTCAAACCCACATTAGGATTTTCAAGGTGAATGGCGATCCAACATAGCCAAACGGTTGTAAGCGCCTCCCTAAAGCTCGTTGCCGGAGATTCCGGAACTTTTTTATATATTCTAGCGATATCCAAAAGCTCTTTTTTTAGCGACTGGTTGCTTTCCCGGCCGGCCATCTCCTCTGCTTGTTGCGACAGTCTGTGAGCGTAGGCTATAACTCCTTCAAGCACTGTCTGAATAGCCAGGTAAAACTCTTGTTGATCTGCGCCTTTGGCGTCCAACGCCCTTAACCCGGCGTCGTCGATGATCCCGCGCAAACCCATCTCAATGGCCTTACTAAAATCGGGAATCGTATGAGAAATGCAGTTGGGCTTAGTGGTAATGAAGAAGACAAGGCTTTCTAAAAGCTTAATTTCAGGGGCCTGCCTTTTTATCCCGGATTTCTTTAGGTTCTCCTCGAAACACTTTTTTCTTGCCAATTCCGCGATGTTGTTATCTATCCAATGAGGAAAGATATCATAATTCAGCTCCTCGACATCCTCGTCACTGACCCAGTAGGGATTACTTTGCCTATTAGTAATAGTCCAAAGCTCCGGCCAAAGTGTGAGGGCAAGAAACTCCGGATAAAGCGGCACGCCCTTAAACTTTCTGGTGGTGGAACCTGCGAATAGCGAGGTGTCTTTAGGATCAAAAGGGTTCATCCCTTTTTCACGAGCGTTTTGATGCCAAATCACGGGAGTACGCTTTTCCAGCACAAAGCGATACGCTTTGGCTTTATCCAAAATGGAGATGCGACCTTTGTCGAATAGCTCATTTTCCAGGTGAAATTCGGTCAAGAGACGTGCCCGCTCGGTGCATATCTCAGGTACAGCCTGGAAATATGCGTCTCGAAGATCAGTTACGCGCTGGTTGAGCTCGTGGCCATCTAAAGAGGTATCTTCTAGATTGTCTTGGGGCAAAGTTCTATCACGCTTAGCCATAAAACAAGTGCTCCTCCAATAAAGGTTTGGGGTCGCGCCGATCCACAACAAAGCAATCGTTCTTATATTCGAGAGACTAACCGAGCGAACTACGTTTGTAAAGCAGGTTAATACGCCCACTTGCTCTTGACCGCTTGCTATGCAAAAATTAATGTGGGGACTGATGATCCACGCTATTTGTAAGGATTGTGAGGAACATTGCCAGGTAACGGTAATGGAAGTGGTGGTTTTCCGGACATAGGCAGGATAGTTACGCCCATTGTTGTTAGTGTTGTCCCCACTGCTCTTTATAAATTTCTTGGGGTTCCGCTAATCGCCCTATTATCAGTTTTTGCACTCAGCATATATTTCATCGTAGCTAATATCTGGCGCAAAAATGTTTCGAATCTGGTCCGGTCCATCGGGCTCG
>JAUVQD010000059.1 GCA_030598355.1 Actinomycetes bacterium | reverse complement strand
GGGTTTGGAAGGCGTGTGAGCAGGTCGTGGTCTGCGGCGAAGTGAACTTTCTCTTCAGCCGCTTTTCTTTCCGTTATATCGATTCCGAACAAATCCGCGCTGCCTTGATCTTCATTTAGGATAACGGTTAGTGAAAAAGTGCGATCTTCGTGTTCAATCTCGACGATTCGGGTGCTCTGGCCGGAACTCAATGTTTCCTCAACTAATTGTCTGCAAAACTCAAGTGCGGGTTGGCCGTCTCGGTTTTTCCAATTCTTTATCATCGAACGGGCAGCAGCATTTGCGTAAATGACTTGACAGCTCCGGGCAATGCTTAGAACGGGGTAGGGGTTCTTTGGCGGCAGGTCGGAAATACCGGCTTGCAAGTTTGGCTCAATCAATTCGCTCGATTCCTTGCGAGGTTGTCTTGATTCGCTACCTTTTCGGTCACTTAACCCCCAATCCCCATGATTGTCCGCGATTTTATTGTTTCCCCGATGAATGAGCCACTAACATCCTTCTCTTTCGACAAGGACATCAGTGGCTCTTTGTTTTTCATTTATAAAATTTTAGATGGAATCTTTTTCAGCGGTTAGTTCGTTTCCGCAGCAAGTAATCGACTTAAAACCGTTTCCGCCTTCTACGACCTCAACTTTGAGTCCGCAAGCACCCGGATAATTCTTGTTTTCGTCAATAATGAGACCGGGGCCTACTGTTTCACCCGCGTATCTATCTATTGATGCGTCTGGTGATTCAGTTTTCTCATTCTCTGATAGCTCCAGGCCGCAACAGTCGATTTTTGAAAACCCGGCACCGCCTTCAAGAACTTTGATGACCAGACCGCATGATTTTGCTGACTTCTTTGCCTCATCTATAACATCATCTTTCGCAACTGGCATATTAATCACCTCCTAAGGTAACAAAAAGTAATAAGATAACTTAAAGATAGTACCTTACAAAATGTTTGTCAAGACCATTTATTTGGAATACTATGAGCTAAGGAGGTCTGAAAAATGTCTGAGACCGAGACACATGACTCGAAGTGCTGTCCAATCAATAAAGCGATGATGATTATCGGTAAACGGTGGACAGCTTTGATCATTCGCGATCTCGTTGAGGGCACCAAGAGATTCTGCCAGCTCGAACACTCACTCGAAGGAATAAGCCCGAAAATGCTCTCCCAAAGACTGCATGAATTGGAGGAGCACGGGATAGTTCGCCGAGAGATCTACCCGGAAGTACCTGTTAGGGTCGAATATTCTTTGACAGAGAAGGGCTTGGGTCTGCGAAAGGTCGTTGAGTCGATGGCGACCTGGGGAGAGAAATGGGCGTAAAGCCTATTCTCGAAGCAAATCGGCTGACAAAAGTATTTGGACGAGACAATCTATCGGTTACCGCCCTTAGGGAAGTTTCCATCGACGTCCAAGAAGGCGAATTCGTCGCGATCATGGGGCCGAGCGGCTCTGGGAAATCTACCCTTCTTCACTTACTCGGCGGTCTTGATTTCGCTTCCGGCGGAAAGATCTTTATTAGGGGCAAAGAGCTGACAGGTTTATCCGACAAAGAGTTAACACTGACTCGGCGATCGGAAGTGGGCTTTGTTTTTCAGTTCTATAATTTGCTGCCGACGTTATCGGCCGAGGAAAACGTCTTGGTTCCAGTTGTTATATCCGGCCGGTCGCCGCTTGAATATCAAGACAAACTAGATCGTCTGTTTTCTTTGGTGGACATGGAGGATCGTCGAGATCATCGCCCCAATCAATTATCCGGCGGGGAACAGCAGCGGGTAGCTCTAGCGAGAGCCCTAATAATGGACCCGGCAATTATCTTAGCCGATGAGCCGACAGGCAATCTTGATCGTCGTCACGGGCGCGAGGTGCTGAATCTGCTCAAGGAGTCGGCCGGGAAGATGCGACAGACGATAATGATGGTGACGCATGATCCACTAGGCGCGGCTGTTGCTGATCGAGTTATATTCCTTAGGGATGGCTCAGTTGTCAAGGAATTACGTCTTGGTGGTGATAACGACAGTGAGGCTATTATCGCTGGCCTTAAGGAGCTTGGGGACTAGAAAAAGCCGGACTGCTCTGACGACAGCCGGTATCGTGCTCGGGGTTGCGGTTATCCTAGCCACAACCATTGCCAATCAAAGTACAGTCTACTCATTTCAAGAGATGATTAACTCAATCACCGGAAAGGCTGATTTTTGGATCAATGGCGCGTCATCGGCCGGATTTTCTGAGAAAAAGCTAAAAGATGTCAGAGATCTTGAGGGGATAAAGCTGGCAAGCCCCGGTGTTTCCAGGGGGTCAACTCTGCGAAAGGGACGCCGCCGCGACACGGTTCAGGTGGCTGGTATTGACCCCGTCGTAGATAGACAATTGCGTCACTTTAACGTCTCCAAAGGCCGTTTTATCAAAAAAGGGGAGTTTACCCTTCTGATTCCCGCGCGGTTGGCAGAAAAGAAGAAAATAAAAATTGGCGATCAAGTCACGCTGGAATCTAAGGAACGAAAAACGTCTTTCGAGGTCGTCGGTCTTCTGGAGGAAGAAGGAGCCGGCCGGTTTATGGGCGGCAAAGTCGTCTTTATTCCCCTTAGCCCCGCTCAAAAGATTTTTGATATGAGGGGCAAACTATCATATATAGACGCCCAGGCGAAGCCGGGGAGGTCTTTAAAAAAAGTAGCCGCGCAGCTCTCTGAACGCTTAGGAAAACGCTTCGTAATTGAACGACCGGAGAAACGGGTGGAGGCCGTCTCTGAGATGCTCAGGGGCTTGCAAGTTGGCTTATCTTTCTTCGGCGCTATCGCGCTCTTCGTTGGTGGTTTTTTGGTCTACAACACGTTTTCGATGGTCGTAGTCGAGCAGACACAAGAGATGGGAGTATTGCGCTCCATTGGAGGGAGTCGCGGGCAAATAACGATCTTAGTATTGATCCAAGCCGCCGTTGTGGGAATCTCAGGTTCCGCCTTGGGAGTGGTGGTCGGAATAGGATTAGCCAAAGTGCTCCTGCAGTTTATGTCTGAGACTGTCCAGATCCAAGTAGCGTCGTTGTCAATCCCCTTGCTTGGAGTAGCGGCAGCCATTGCCATTGGAATCGCGGTAACTCTTTTGGCGGCGCTTCAACCGGCTTTTATTGCCGGGCGGGTCAGTCCTCTTGCTGCTATCAAGATAGGCGCTAACGAGCCAACGCGGCGGGGCACTTTTGCTCGGCTCTTCTTTGCTTTTCTTGGAATTGGAATAGGGGGAGGCATTTCTTATCTTCCCGGGCCCGAGGAGCTTGGATCTTTCGCCAAGTGGGCCGTACCGATCCATGAGTTTGGCAGCTTTATGTTGCTTTTAGGCGCCGCCTTGCTCGTTCCGTCATTGATTCGGCCGCTCGGTTCGTTCTTTGCTTTACCAATCAGGGCTATTTTTCGGGAGAATGGAAAATTAGCCGCTGTTAATCTGCAGAAGAACCGCGGGCGAACAGCTGCTACAGCCGCCGCGATCATGATTACCATGGCGATGTTGATTAGTGTCGGAGGCATGGTCGGCAGTTTTCGCAAAAGTGTGGACAAATGGGTCGATAAGTCGTTGGGCGCCGACGTTTTTGTAAGCGGACAGAATCTTAGCGTTACTTTCAATGAGAAGTTGGGGGCTAAACTCAGGCGCGTTAAAGGAGTTTCCGACTTAACGACTATTCGGATTTTCCCGGTCCAATTAGATGAAGATCGGATAATGTTTCGCGCTGTTGAACCTAAAAGTTTAAGACGTTTTGCCACCCTTCAATTCACTAGCAAAAACCCGGAGAAGTCATGGGCTTCCCTTAAACGCGGCCGACGGATTTTTATCTCTAATGTCGTTGCCAACAAGAGGGGACTTAAAGTGGGCGACGAGACTATTATCACAACCGTGAAGGGCCCGAAAACCTTTGTGGTAGCTGGCGTAACGGTAGATTTTGGCGGGGATATTGGAGATCTAATTATTGGTACGCGAAGTGATATGAAGAAATATTTCGATCTAGACGATGTCAGCGCTTTTCGGATAAAAGTCAACCAAGGTGTGGCCCCGCGGAAAGTCGCCAATCGGATCGAAAAAAAATTCAAGCACTTGAATCCTGATGTCCAGGACATTCAAGAATTCAAAGATTTAGTTACCGGACAAGTCAACAGCTCATTCTCGGTTTTTAATGTTCTGATTTTGCTGGCGGCGATTATCGCCGTCATTAGTCTCTTCAATACTTTGACGATGAACATATTAGAAAGGAGGCGGGAAATTGGTCTGTTGCGCGCTGTTGGAGCGACACGCGGACAGATCGGGTTAATGACCATGCTAGAGGCTCTTATGACCGGCGCGATAGGCGTCTTTTTAGGTCTACTCGTTGGCGGATTCATTGCAAGCGATATTGTTAATGGAATGAACCTTCTGACCGGCTATGAAATTGTTTTTGCATTTCCGACCGAAGTCACTATAATGGCGGTTGTCTTTGGGTTAGCCGCGGCGATGTTGGCCGCAATCTATCCGGCACACCGGGCGGCTACTTTGGAGATTGGAAAGGCAATTCAATATGAGTAAGATCTCAAGACCATTAATTATCGCCGGCATTTCTCTCAGTTTCTTTAGCGCTTTAGCATTGCTTGTCAACGTCAGCGGTATTCCAGTGATCGATGAGTATGTGATGAGCGTCTTTCCGAGACTAAATCGACCGCAGTTTCATCAGATTGCTGTGTTTGCTAGCAAGCTTGGTACCTTCAAGACAATATTGATTCTTTCGCTTCCATTGGTTGTCTGGTTAGCGGTGAAGCAGCCAAGAAACGCTCAGTCTTTTCTGCTTAGCTTTGCGATTTCACCTCTTAGCGCTGTGCTAAAACGCATTTTCCTTCGGGAAAGACCGGAGGAATTGTTGGTAGGGTTCAAGACCGTCGTCAGCAATTCCGCGAGTTTTCCAAGCGGACACACTTTGATTTCGGTATCAGTGTATGGCTTTATGATTATTCTGCTCTGGAGATCCAAGCTCCATAAAGCGATTCGGATAATCGGCACGACAGTCTTGGGGTTGATTATCTTTAGTGTGGCGGTGAGCCGAGTATATTTGGGCGTTCATTACCCGACCGACGTTATCGGCAGCTTCCTTTTTGGTATTGGTTGGCTGGCGATTATCTGCGGTTTGGAGCAGCACGTTAATACTAAAACCAGTCCTTCCGTATTAGATATAATAGATAGCCAGACGACTTAATAGATTGAGCTTTGTCTACTGCGGCACGAACATCGCCCGCCCGGTCCTCGCCAGTGAAGCTGGTGATATAGATGGGACGTTTTGCTTTGGCCAAGATGTCGGCCAATCTCTCTATCTCCTCATGGTTTGGTTGATCCGCTACCATTGAGACATTGTGAAACTTTAGGTTGTAGTCTGCGCAGAGTCGGCTGAGTTTCTTGATGAAACCCCTGTCACCTTTATTCTTGAAGTCGAGAACCGAAATGATTGTTCTTATTCGACCACTATATAGATCAAAGACTTCTTCATCAGTGGGCGCCGGACCAAAATAGACACCTTTTCCTAATTTAGTGACATTGCCGCGGAGCAGATTTTTTGTGATCGGGACAGGTTTTTGCACCCTTGTTTTTCTACCTAGCGTTCTTAAGACTCGCGCTTTGGCGTAAGTTACCCTGTGTTTGCCAAGGTAGCAATGGATATAATATTTCTGGTCAGGGTGATCCTTGATAAGTTGGGCGAGCTTATCGAGGTTCTTATCATTTGCTCTACTGACAAAAGGCTTCAACGGTAGTGAATGTAGAGTGACGCCTGTCCCATGGACGGCGCTCTTTTCCTTGTTCAGAAGGTGTTTTTCGAAAGGAATCTGTGGGTGCAATAGCGATATGATATTTTGGAACCCGTTTTTTCTTAGCGCCATTACTTCGCGGCGCTCTGGATAAGGGCCAATGACCACTCTTTTGGTTATGGGTTCGATTTCTCCCCGGACGAATTTGTTTGGCAACTTCGCTTCTGTTTTAACCGGGAAACCGAAGGTGACAACTATTAAGATTGCGAGCAGTGATCCAAAAAGAACGCCTGCCTTTTTCATCGTCATATATTTTCCGAGATGTGGTTTTCTAATAATTCGGGGACACAATACTTAATTCGCACTTGTATACTTAACACACCCAAAGCCTAATTGGTTCTCAGAATAGAAGAACGGCCTGGTAGATATAGCCGTTAGCTAGAGCTAGCGACTATGGTGTTACAACAAATGCTGATGTTTAACTCAATGTCTATATTTAGATACGGTATAAACATCAAAAACACCCCCTAACTACTGAGATATGTCTGCTTACATTTTCATTAGTTCTCCTTAAACCAGGCCGCTCATCTATTCTGTCAGACAATAAAGGCGGTAAAGATGACTAAACAAATATCAAAGAAGCATTCAAAAATTACTATTGATGATTCACCATTTAAGAAAAGTTTCTCAGAACTTGTTTTTCTTTTTGGCATCATTGATCAGGTTCCTAGCAGTGTCCTCAGCATATTGAGCAGCTTCGTTGAGTCCGGTAACAATGCTTTTAGTCTCGAAAGTGTTACCGCAACCAAGGTCACAGACGATTTCGTCATTCGACTCCAACCATCCAAAGCTCTTAAGAATCTCCTTACCACAATCAGGACACTTAATAGGAACAATCTCTGAATTTTTGATACTCATAAAGTTACTCCTTTTAGGTAGTCTGCTTGTTAAGTGTGATTTTAACACTAGGGATTGCTTGCAAACGAAAAAATTGAAAAACTTTTAGAAATTTCTTGACTATTTGGGTTTGTATGGTATACTGATATCAAGCAGACAGTAAAGGAGATCGAGATGGCAGACATATACCAACCACAGTTTCAAAATGAAGATAAAGCAAGAGAATACTTAGAGAGTATTCGATGGGCTAACGGTATCAATTGCCCTCATTGTGGCAGCATTGCAAAGCACTATGAGTTAAAAGGCAAAACTACCCGAAAAGGTCTTTACAAATGTAAAGATTGCCGGAAACAATTTACTGTCACGGTCGGTACATTGTTTGAGAAAAGCAAAATCAAACTTCACAAGTGGTTAATGGCTACATATCTACTTTGTTCCAGCAAAAAAGGTATCAGCACTCATCAGCTACATAGAACCTTAGGCGTGACTTATAAGAGCGCTTGGTTCATGACTCACCGAATTCGCGAGGCTATGAAAGACCCAGTATTTACCGACAAGCTTGGCTCTAACGGCGGTACAGTTGAGGTTGATGAAACATTCTGGGGCAATAGCCAGAGAACAAAAGGTAAAATTGGTGGCGGTTGGGCACACAAAGAGAAAATCTTCTCACTAGTTGAGCGTGGTGGCGATGTAAGGTCATTTCACGTAACAAGAGTTAACTCAACTACCTTACAGCCGATTATGAAAGAACAAATAGCTCAGGAAAGCCACATAATGACTGATGAGTTCAACAGTTATAAAGGCATAGATCAGTACTTTGAAAAGCATGATACGGCTTGTCATCGCTCAGGCG
>JAUVQD010000173.1 GCA_030598355.1 Actinomycetes bacterium | reverse complement strand
TCCAGTTAGACGCCGAAACAGAATGTCTCAGGATGAAAAACTCCTAACCTGCTACAATGCTTGGGTATGGAAGACAATTACGCATTCATCGACAGCCAGAATCTCAACTTGAGTGTTCAAGAATTAGGGTGGCGACTGGACTTTGCGAAGTTCAGAACCTATTTACAGGACAAGTTTCGAGTAACCAAGGCCTACTTGTTTATCGGCTTTATCCCGGGGAATCAAAAACTCTATGACTATCTTCAAAAAGTCGGTTACACACTAATCTTCAAACCAACCGTCAAAGCAAAAGGAGGGGCCAAGGGCAACGTCGATGCAGAATTAGTCCTGCATACCATGATTCAGTACGACAACTACGACAAAGCTGTTATCGTGACTGGGGACGGGGATTTTTACTGCCTGGTTGAGCACCTGCTAGCCAATAGGAAATTTAAGGCTTTAGTGGTGCCAAACAAGCACAACTACTCGTCGCTTTTTAGAGGGTTCCGAGAGCACATTAATTTTCTCAATTGGGAGCGGAGGAAGCTGGGGGCAGGCAAGAAATAAAAAAAGAGGCATCATCCACAAGCACGCAGCTTATGGGTAGCCTCTCATCGTGATTATTGGTATTTTACAATTATGTGTGTTTGATTGTCAATCCTTTCACTCTTCGGATGCCCGTCAAATTTTGTAGTTTGCAGCTTGTCCAGGAGTGTCACCGCCAGATTCTAGCTGCTGTGCGTAGGTGCTCCCCAGAGAAAAATCACTCCTTTATGGGTACTATGAATAATTGTGTGGCGATAAACGCTTAGGACGTAGTCACTCGAGGTAGCGCAGCTTATCGAATCAATGAAACGCGACAAAACTGCCTCGTCATGAGAAAGTGTTTCTCCAGAGGTGGCGAACCGTTAGCGTATATAAAGACATGAAAGTTCATAGTACCCAAACTTAGTATACTTCAGCAATGCCTTAGCCCGCGGCCCCAAAAGTATCTTGCCGACGTGACTTGATAAAGTGAATGACCACGCCAGAAAGAACGTATGCGATTCCCAACAGAATCAGCGTAAATTTGATTGCCGCGCACCAAAAGGCGATTTGGGGCCAGGGAGTGGTTGGCATATCCACAAGCATCACAAATAGGGCCACGTTTTCGACGGCATCCAGCGCGGCAGCCAGCCATTGGCCCCAAGCGAGCACCGCCACCCCTAGGAGCATCTGGCCACTCACCCGGAGGGTAGTGGAGACCCAAATAACGGCCAAGGCGATGGTGGTTGAATAGAGGGGTATGTAAAGATAATCCAGCCCCAGGTTGAAACCGGCGAAAATCTTGTCCCTTCCTGACCAGGAATCAAGGATGGCTTGAGCCGTGGTTTCGTCACGGGCAAATTCGTACGAAATGATGCCGGCCGGAGCGGCCGATGTCCGCAGCGGAGCGCCCAGCGCAAACAAAGAGAATGTTAGCGCCAAAGTTGAAATAAGTAGCACTATAAAGAGTGCGGGCCGTTTCTCAGCCGGAATCCTCGCTAAAGGATGCAACATAATAGCCTCCGAACTATTTTCTCATATTGGGGAAGACGAAAGCGTCTATCCCACCGGTGTTCCGCTTTATCAATTCATCCAAGAATTTTCTAGCCAAGCCGTCACTTCACTCAGGTCTACATCTTTTTCGGCGATGCGGACTAGCTCATCGCGCTCCTGCCAATCATCCATGCCAATTGGCCTAGTGAGTGCCGGGCTGATTCGACGATATCGATCTTTTCCCAGCAATTGTTGGCATTGATAGTCAGCCACCCCCGCGACACCCTGAAGCACGATATCAATAATGGGTTTCTTCTTTCCCCATTTGACCCACTGCAGATAGCCCCAATCGCGATTTTCGCCCTCAATGTGATAGGGCACCATACCTGTGCCAATGGAGAGCAAACGAAGCTCTTCAATTTTGGGCCGACTCTCATCCCTGAAGTTGCTCAGCTCATTGCGTTCATCCTGTGTTTGAGTCAGGGCCACCATGCTGGGATTGCTGGCTACGACACCGCCGTCAATGAACCTATCGACCCACGGGAAGTATGTGGGCGCCGCACTCGTGTAAAGAGCTACTTTATAAGCCTCCTCGTCGCCATCGCTATCTTCGCCATTATAGTTATGGAAAAACTTTGGCTTCCAGATTTGCTGCTCTGGGTCATACATGTCAAAAGCGCTTATAAGGACCTTTTGGTTTAACTCCTTGAGTTTGGTTCTTTGAAGGAGGTTCTCAAGCTCGCGGCTGAGGTTTTCAGTGCCATATTCCGCACCTATCAAACCAAACAGATCGCGCAAATTATCCCATAAGGTGTCCTTGAAAATGATCGGCCCTTTGTCATAGTACAAGAGACGCAGCTCGGCCAGCGTCAAACCGTGAGCAAGTCCGAGCGCGATAATGCCGCCCGTTGACGTTCCCGCAATCAGGTCAACCCTGCTAAGCCAATCTGGCACTTTCTTCTCCAATTCCTGAAGAATCACGACGGATAATAGGCCGCGAATGCCGCCTCCATCTAGCGACAGGATTCTATAACGAGCCATTGAGCACCTCCACTATTTCAGTCGCGTCGCTGACTTCTAACAACAAATATTGAACGCGCTGCTTACGGTAAACACTAATACTGTGTTCGTATTGTACTACACCACCGGAACAAGGAGTGCAATCGGGAATGCGGAGAAAATACTGGCAACCGCGTACTGCCAAGTTCCAGTCCACCCGCACCCAGTTTTTCCTCTAACTCCACAATTGCGTCAAATGGGGGTAGACGCTAAAAACAGCTTTTTTCGAGGGGCGCTTGGCGTGCTAATGGTGGTTGATGCGGTCCCCTCCAATTGCTATATTGTTCTAATACCCAACGACTTTATGCCCAGTGACAAGCAAAAAACAAAATCCACACTTGCTGGCCGTATGATCAGCCTCTTCCTGGGCTTGTCTTGGCTCGAAATTCTGCCTGATTTGGTGAAATCGGCGCGATATTTCTGGGAGAGTCTGACTGACAGCGGAATGTACGAGGTTTTGGATTACGAATCGGCCTTAGAGCTGTTGGACGTGCATGGCCGGCGAGCCAGGTTTTCCAAACGCGAAAAGGTGCGTTACTTACAGAACAATATCATTGCCTACCAAGACCAAACCGGGGGAGATGGAGTTGGATCTTTTCCTCTCCCCATCCGTTCCACCGCCTCATGACCAATCCCCTCTCTCAATAACTCTACGTTGGATGAGTCCCAACATTTACCCCTTAATAAATTGGCTGGAAATAGGTTGTTGTCCCTGTCAATGGCAGATCATTTATCAGCTAGGTTCCACACCAGTCGTCCAACTATCAATTCGGCTGGAGAAAGAGACCATAAGCCTCCATGGCGGTATTGGCCAGTTGCCGCCAACTAAAATTCTCTTTGATGTGAGCCGCGGCCGCGGTAGAAAGGGCCTTTCGCTCATTCTCATCTGTCAATATCTCGATCACACCGTCCGCTAAAGCGGCTATGTCACCGCTCTTGTACAACAGCCCTGTCTGGCGATGCCTGACATATTCCGGTACCTGGCCAACATCCTCGGCAACGACGGGCACGCCGAGAGACAGCATATCGGCCAATTTAACCGGGCACTTTGTCCGATTTAGGAGTGTATCATCCATTAAGTAAAGCCCAAGATCAGCGCTAGATAACACGCCTGGAAGATCTTTCTCCTCGATCCAGCCCAGGTCGAAAACAGTATCCGCCAATCCAGCCTCTTCTAACCGGTTCCGGAGTACATCTGCATCTTCCGTGTAGAGGCTCATACCGACCGCGAGTACAGCTAGATCTGGTAGTGAACTATGGACTTGGGATAGAATCCTGATAAGCCGGTCAATATCAAACTCAAAGAGACGGCTATAAAGTAGAAGC
>JAUVQD010000070.1 GCA_030598355.1 Actinomycetes bacterium | reverse complement strand
TTCCAGCACTGAGACGTCAAACGTGCCGCCTCCGAGATCGTAGACAAGAATTGTCTGGTCATGTTCCTTCTCCAGCCCATAGGCTAAAGCGGCGGCAGTCGGCTCATTGATAATCCGTAAAACTTCGAGACCGGCTATCTTGCCCGCGTCTTTTGTTGCCTGACGCTGCTGATCTTCAAAATACGCCGGCACAGTGATGACAGCTTGAGTAATTGGCTGTCCAAAATATGCCTCAGCATCAGTTTTCAGTTTTTGCAGGATTTTCGCTGAGATTTCCTGGGGTGTGTAGTCTTTACCGTCAATCTTTATTTTGTCTTTTGTCCCCATCTTCCTCTTAATTGAGGCGATAGTCCCATCTGGATTTGTAATTGCCTGGCGCTTAGCGACCTCGCCAACCAGAACCTCTCCAGTTTTTGAAAAAGCCACAATAGACGGCGTCGTACGCCCACCTTCGGCATTGGGTATGACCGTAGGTTCGCCTCCCTCTAGGGCTGCCATACATGAATTAGTAGTACCTAAATCTATACCAAGAACTTTTGCCATTCAACTCACTCCTTATTTTCTAAGTCTGTCGACATCATAATATCTTAGTCGATCATTGTCAAATTTATAATTCGTTAATTTCATATACCCAAAATGGCGCGCGCTAAAGCAATGAGCTTTGGGTCCTTTGGATTTTTTGTAAAGAATCGCCGTTAATTAAGTTCTGAGATGTTTAAATCAAGTTTTTCGCTGGCATCAAGAGGACCAGCTAAGGCGTTGCGCTTTGTTTTTGCCGCATAAAGGGCTTGATCCGCTTGGTAGATAAGGTCTGATTTGGTATTGGTGGTGCTAGGGTAATTCGAAACTCCCAAGCTGATTGTCAGTTTAATGTTTTGACTATCGGTGCCACCTTTGAAGGTCGCGTCACATACAGCTTGACGCAATTTCTCTCCAACTTTATAGGCGTCTTGATAGTGAGTTTCAGGCAAAATAATTCCGAACTCCTCACCCCCATAGCGGGCGGTGATATCGGTCTCCCGTGTGTGGGATTTAAGCAGGGTGGCCACCTCTCGCAAAACCTCATCTCCGCAAAGATGGCCGTAGCTATCATTAACTTTCTTAAACAGGTCAAGGTCTATCATTATTAGTGACAGAGGCTTTTCATAGCGGAGTGATCGACTCCACTCGCTATCAAGTCTCTCGCTGAAATAGCGAAAATTATATATTCCTGTTAGAGCGTCTTTTGAGGCCCATTCTTTCGTTCGACGATAAAGCCATGCGTTTTGAATAGATATGGCTGCTTGACTACCAAGCGCCTCGAGGAACCTCAGGTTCTCATAACCATATGCGTAAGGAGCTCTTTTGCCCACCATCAGCACACCAAGTAACTTTTCGCCGACAACTATCGGCACCGCCATGACCGAGCTTATACCGGTAACAAAATCCAAGTGCCATTTCCGGTTCGCTTCGGAAATCGATATTGGCGTTTTGTCTGCCGCCACCTTGCCGATGATCCCCCGACCCGACTTTATTTTAAGTTCCTCATCATCTAGCTGATCTAAGCCCCTGTGAGCCTGCAAACATAGAGTATCTTGACTGTCCATCATGAAAAGAGCCGACACGTCAGGCGCCAAATCAATTGTGACAATATTCAAAATCAAAGCGTATATCTCTGATACATTAAGCGTCGAACTCAAGGCTCTTCCGGTTTCATATAATGCGCTCAAGTCTACCGCGGCACGGCGTAGCCTGTCTGCGATTAAACCCGAAGCTAATGAAAGCGCCAGAAAGAGCAGCAGATAGAGACTTCCTTCGCTATAAGCATAGCCATACAACTGAAAACCTATTTGGAAGTAGGCAAGCATAGACGCGCCTAAAATACCAACGAAAAATAGGGACATTCGGTGTCCGCCACGCAAAGCGCTAAGAACGATGGGGATATAGTAGAGCATGATCAGGGGTGTATAAAAAGCATTGCCTGCTGCTAGTAAAAGCGTTACCAGTGCAAATGCAATACTAACGGTGATATAGTTGCGTACCTCGAAGCTGGTGCCTCGTGTATAAAGCCAGCGAGATACAACGCCACCATCGCGCAAATCCCAATGGACTGACGCCGCCATCAATAAGACCAACACCAGGCCGATCTTCCGACTACTGGATAAATTCGAGGCCAGCGCAAAGGCTATGAGTATGCCAACGCTTATCGGTAAATAGAATAACCGTATCTGCTGGTCAAGACTTCTTTTAAACCATCCCAAAAAATACCGCCTAAGGCCTTAAAATCACTTATTAGCTATAAAAGTCTTAATTAATCTATCGGTAAAAGCTCGAGAACGCTAAAGTGGTCTTTCTTATTTTAAACGCTAATTGTATCCATCTGCAAATAGGTTTTAAGAACCTTCGGTACAATTACTGAACCGTCTTCTTGCTGATAGTTTTCTAAGATCGCGGCAACTGTTCGCCCGATAGCCAGACCAGAGCCATTTAACGTGTGAACAAAAAGGGGTTTTCCTTCTAAGGGGCGATAGCGAATATTGGCCCGACGGGCTTGAAAATCTTCAAAATTGCTGCAAGACGAAATCTCTTTGTATTCGTTGTAGTTAGGCAGCCAGACCTCAATATCGTAAGTCTTGGCCGCGGAAAAACCGAGATCGCCACCGCAAAGACTGATTACACGATAAGGTAACTCAAGTTTTTGGAGGATCGATTCAGCATCAGCGGTTAAAGTCTCGAGCTCTGCGTAAGAGGTCTCGGGTTCGACAAACTTAACCAACTCAACTTTATTGAACTGATGTTGCCGGATAAGCCCGCGTGTTTCGCGTCCATGGGCTCCTGCTTCCCGGCGAAAACAAGGGGTGTAAGCGGTATACTTCACAGGCAGCTTCTCAACCGGAATAACATCTTCCCGATGGATATTCGTGACAGGTACTTCAGCTGTTGGTATCAACCAAAGATCATCAGCAGCGCATTTAAATAAATCTTCCGCGAATTTTGGAAGCTGGCCGGTTGCGGTCATGCTCTCCTTATTTACTAAGACAGGCGGAAAAACCTCTGTATATCCGTGTTCGCGCGATTGAATATCTAACATGAAATTGATAAGCGCCCGCTCCAGCTGAGCGCCCGCTCCCAGATAAAGGGCAAACCTGGCGCCGGCAATTTTAGCGGCTCTTTTGAAATCAATTATATTTAGATCTTCACCAATATCCCAATGGGCCTTCGGTTCAAAACCAAACTCTCTCGGATCACCCACGCGTCTAACGATCTCGTTCTTTGAGGCATCTTGCCCGACCGGGACGGTTTCGTGTGGGATATTGGGCACGAGCAGCAAAAGCTCTCTCAAACTATCTTCAACCGGTCTCAGGTGGTTATCAAGTTCTGCGATTTCCTCCCCGAGACTGCTTGATCTTTTTTTTAATTTCCCGACTTCGACTTCGAGCTCCGCGCTTGATCGGCCCTCTTTTCTTGCCTGGCCTACTTCTCTCATTAATTTGCCGACACCCTCAGACGCACTATTTCGTTCGGCTCTTTTGGCTTCAATGGCACCCAGGAGTTCCCGACGAACCTGGTCCTGGCCCAATATCTCTTCAAGCCCAACATCAGAGCCTCGCTTCCGAAGCGCCTCTTTTACTTTTTCCGGCTCTTCGCGTATCAGCTTTATGTCAAGCACTACAGCTCACCTGGATCTTGTTTTCCGGGCGCGGGGATAAGAGCCAAGCACTTTTACCTGACGTATCTTACAACGCAAGCATTTTAGAGCGTCCGCGATATTCTCGTCTTCAACGTGACCCTCCATATCAAGAAAGAAACAATAGTCCCCCAGAGCCTTTCTGGTCGGGCGCGATTGGATTTTTGTCAGGTTTATTGATCTATACGCAAACTCCTGCAAAATCTGAAGGAGGCTTCCGGGCCGGTCTTTTTGGATAAAACAGACGATTGATGTCTTGTCCCGGCCGGTTCTCTTTGACATTTCCCGACCAACAATGACAAATCTCGTTTGATTGTCGGCGAAATCTTGAATCTTCTTCTGCAGAATACTGAGACCATATATTTTAGCAGCCAAAGACGTCCCGATCGCTATTGTCTCTTTGTCTCCACGCTCAGCAACTATCCTGACAGCCTCGGCTGTACTATTGGCAGCTTCTATCGTCGCGCCCGGGGTCTCGCGCATAAGATAGCCCCGGCATTGAGCGGTCGCCTGTGGATGCGAGATAATTGTCTGTGCCTTGTCTTTTTTTGCTCCGCGTACACCGATCAGATTATGTGACACCGAGTTGACTATTTCTGTGGCGATCAATAAGTTGGCTTCAAAAGCCAACATATCCAAAGTTGTGTTGACCGACCCCTCGATTGAGTTCTCAATAGCGACGATCCCTTTATTTACATCTCGTCTCTCAACGGCTGCAATTACTTCCTGGATGGAAGGGAACGGCACCAGCTTCGCGCCTTCAACATCAGTGGTTCGAAGCGCTTCTTCAGTAAATGTGCCCGGGGGACCAAGAAAACCGATCTTTCGACTCATGATTTCACTCCCCTTAAAGCCTGTGTGATTGCCATTTGCTCTTCTTTTGAAAGATTATGAGTTGACTCTTTCTCGGAAACAGGTTTCGCGTACACTCGACTCTCACTTCGGCCGGTAATGGCTGAAAGGACAAGACCGTCGCCATTGTCGTCCAACAGAGCAGTCGAAAAACTTAAAGAACCGCCCACTTCCGAAAAGGCATCATATCGAATAACGCCAACGTGCCTTATGGCAGTCGACAAAATCTCCTGATGCTCATTGGTTGTCGTGGTTACACGATTTTGTTTTTCGTTAATTTGATCAACTTCCGCCAGTAGGTTGTTGATAACAACCAAAATATCCTTATCCGCCTTCACAGCTTCAAGGACCTTTTTCTTGCCTCGGCCCTGGTTGCGCAAGGCCGCGCTCAAAAAGGTCACCCAAATGATAAGAAGCAAGACTAGCCCGGCCAGCACCCCTAAAAGCCAGTTTGTCGTTGAGATGGTCGGCATCCTTACATTCCCCCTCGAATAGGTTATGATTATACATAAAAACAAGCGTTTAAGGCAGTGTGTTGATTTATGAAAATTGCGTATTTTGATTGTTTCTCGGGAATCAGCGGGGCTAAAGTTCTAGGAGCTCTACTTGATATAGGCGTCGACTTTGACACGCTCCGATCAGAGTTGGAAAAACTACCGTTGACCGACTATGCCATGGCGGCCAAAGAAGTAACCCGCGGAGGCCTCAGCGCAACTAAAATATCGGTCAAAACAGTTGACAAAGGGCTCGTGCGCACGTTCGGCAATATTCGGCAAATTATCGAAGACAGCAGCCTGGACCCAAGCGTCAAGAAAAAAAGCTTAGCTGTCTTTCAATCTCTAGCCGAGGCAAAAGCTAAGATTAACCGCAAAAGTGTCGAGGCAGTTCACTTTCATGAAGTCGGAGCGATCGACTCAGTTGTCGACATCGTCGGCACCGCGATCGGTTTCAACCTTCTTAAAGTTAGTCGGGTCTACTGCTCCCCGCTTCCCATGGGCATAGGGATGGTCCGTACAGATCACGGAATGCTGCCCCTACCGTCTCCCGTGACGCTCGAAATTCTCGCTGGCGCTCCCATATATACTTGCAACATCCAAGCCGAGCTCGTGACGCCAACCGGCGCGGCCATCGCGCGTTCTTTCTCTCATGTCTTTGGCAACATGCCGAAAATGACAACCGATCAGATCGGTTACGGGGCCGGACGTGCCGAACTAGATATCCCAAATGTCTTACGCTTGATAACGGGTGAGCTAACAAGCGTCGGAGAAACTATGTTGGTTACTCATATTTCGGCCCAAGTTGAAAAGGCCGATCAAAAAAGAATGACCAAAATCATGGACGAGCTGCGTGCAGAGGGCGCGACAGATGTGTGGTTGCTACTGATCAACTCAACAGAAAAGAAAGAAAAGCAAGAGCTAAATCTGGTCGGACCTGTTGAAAAAGAAGAATCTCTGATCGAGGCCCTGTTTGCTAAGACAAGCGCAAATGATGTTATGATAAATCGTCAATCGAGACGTTCTCGAGAGAAATAAATGCGAGAGAGAAATATTCACCCAATGAAGACGGCAATCAAAATGCTGCTGATCATGACCATGATCGTCCCAACAGTCTTTTTGACCACAACGATGGCTGCCGAGAATGGTCCGCCTCTGGAATCTCTGAACATCTCTTATTGGCCTGAGTACGATCAGCCATCAGTCTTGGTTTTGTATCAAGGGCGCTTGGACTCTTCAGTTCAACTTCCAGCAACTGTCCGTTTTAAGATTCCAAAAAATGTCCGGGTCGCGGCGACCTCAGCTGTTGACTCCAACGGCCAATTTCAATATGACCGTGCTTGGGAAACGCACAAGGTAATCCCTGGGGAATCTGAAGACGAACTAACATATGAAACGATTCACCAAAACTTTCAGTTCGAGATATATATGAACACCGTTAAATCAAACGAAAAACGTGATTTCAAGTTTGACTATACGTCAATGTCAAAGGTCAAATCTTTCGGAGTTGAGGTGCAAGAACCGCTACGCTCAAAAAACTTTAAGCTAGCGCCAACAGCGCAGCAAACGAAGAAACAGGATGGCTTTGAGACTCACCTGTATTCTTTTCCCGATATCGAAGTTGACCAAGAGTTTTCGTTTGATGTCTCTTACGATAAGCCGGACGCCAGACCGTCGAAGGAAAGCGGACCGGGCGCAGCTCCTGCCGACGGAGGAACATCTTCGGCAGCAATTCTGATTCTTGTCGCAGCGCTAATAATAGGCGGGGTCATCATAACCGTATGGCGCTTCAAATCTGCCGCCCCCGTGAAAACCGGCCCTAAAGCAGCTTCTGGCTCGCGCAAGAGCGGTGGCAAAAAGAAAAAGAGCGGAAGTGTTTCCGGCAAAAAGAATTTTTGCTCGGAATGCGGCTCGACGATCGCAAAAAATAGTAAGTTCTGTCGCTCTTGCGGTGCCAAAATCTAGTTGTAATTGATCAGCGTCAGAGGCTTTTGGGTATCTTCT
>JAUVQD010000174.1 GCA_030598355.1 Actinomycetes bacterium | reverse complement strand
TTGCCTACTACGGTTCCCATTTGGTTCGATTGCAGTTGCGCGCCGGTTGGAAAGATCAGGTATCTTTCTACTCCCTGGGAATCGGGCTCGTATCCAGTGACGACCCTCAACTTCCCGTCCATGACTTCGCTGTGTAAAAGTTCAGCGCTTGATTCGAATAGTGTGGGTATCTTTTCTTCGCTGAAGCCTTCGCCCAGCCATAGAATATCGAGATCGGTCAGCTTCCCCACGGCGGGCAAAATGTTGGCTTCTATTGGCTGGGGCTGGGGCTCAAAGTTCGTCATCGTATCAGAAACCAGCCACGTTTCGATTGTGTAGTGGGTTTCTGCGCGCTCAAGCTTGATTGAGAGCTGACCAGATCCCAATCGTGCGCATGCGAAAAATCCGGCCTCTAGACGCCGGATATCATTGGCGTCGATCTCTAGATGATTGGCCAAGCGCATAAAGCGGTCATCGGCTTCTTGGGGCGAATCATGGTTGGACACATATCCGATCGCCCGAATCCTAGCCGGAGCACTTAAACAGCCATGCGGGATTCCTCGCAGAACTGCATGTTCAATCATTGATTCCGTCGCGATCGTTTTTGTATCCTCTTGCCTCATAAATCGTAGTATCGCAAAGAAGTAATTGACCTACAACTGGCATGATCTTCTTTACGCCTATCTCCTCAATGCCGCATTTGTCAGACAGAATCGTGACGGGATTTGCGTTGGCGCACCCCTGCTCCCCCCTGCAGAGCGCTCACTGAGCTACAGGTCGGGCCATATTACTTGGTCCTGGCTTCTACCGTATCCAGTGGGCGCCTCGGGCAAGATGCTCTAAAATGTAGCGGGAGCAAGCCGATGGAATAATGAAATTACCCGAGAAAAACATATTCGCATGCGTCATACTCTCGGCAATTTTTCTCACCGGATGGACGCATACCTCGGCTAGCCTAGGGAATTATCTAGTTAATCATTCTATGAGTAGACTGCGCTTAGCATTAATTTCGGTCCTTATCGTGTCGCTTCTCGTTGCAGCGTCCGGCATTTTTCTCTGGAGAAGCTCAGGTCTGCTGTCTACCGTCTCGCCAGAAAAAGCTCCTGGAGAGGAAGAGGGCAGGTTACCGCAAGAAACTATAGCCGAGGGCCTGTCTGTCCCTTGGGCTCTGGCTTTCTTGCCCGATGAAAGCCTTATCTTTACCGAGCGTTCCGGCAACATTAAATTGGTCGCCAAAGATAGCGAGCGCCCAGAACTATTGGGAACGATTGATCAGGTCGAGACAGCCGGCGAGGGTGGCCTGCTAGGTCTAGCGGTCCACCCGGAATACGAGAGTAATCACCAGATATATATTTACTATACTTATCGAGAAGGGGGTCAACTCTTCAACAAAGTAGTCCAGTACAAATTAGAAAATTCGAATCTAGTAAGAGACAAGGTTGTTTTAGACAAAATACCCGGCTCAGCTAATCATAACGGCGGGAGGATCAAGTTTGGTCCAGATCAGCTGCTGTATATTACTACTGGCGATGCTCAAGAACCAGAATTGGCGCAAGACAAAAGCTCTCTGGCCGGCAAGATATTGAGAGTGAAAGACAACGGTGATATTCCAAAATCAAATCCATTTAACAATTCACCCGCTTACTCCCTGGGCCACCGCAATCCGCAAGGCCTAGCTTGGGACAGCATGAACCGGCTGTGGGAAACTGAACATGGAAGTACGGCGCATGATGAAATTAATCTAATTAAGGCCGGCGGTAACTATGGGTGGCCGATCATTACAGGTAATGAGCGAAGGCCGGGCCTAACGCCGCCGGTGATCCAAAGTGGTTCTGACACATGGGCACCTTCGGGTGCTGCTTTCCTTGACGGCACGCTCTATTTTGCCTGCTTAAGAGGACAAGCGCTGTTTACCTTTAAGGCCAAAAACCCTGGCCAACCAAAGCCTTCCTTCACCAATGAATTTGGCCGCTTAAGAGATGTCGTTGTCGGACCAGATAACTTCATCTATATTGCCACGAGCAACCGCGATGGTCGCGGCCGTCCCGTGCCTTCCGACGATCGCATTATCAAAATAGACCCGTCTCAGATCGATGTTGACTGAAATAACTTACAAACACACCCAAATCGGATATTTGATAGTAGGCGTCTTACTCGCGGTCATGTTGCTGTTCGGGTTTATTTTGATGCAACCTGGCGTTGATCTGAGCATTCTGGCCGCAATGCTTTTTATACTATTTATTCTTGCTGCATTTGGGTCGCTTATTGTAGAAGTTGACGAAAACTATCTGAGGATTAAATTCGGTTTCGGCCTGATTAGAATACATTTTCCACTGAAGAACATAGTTTCGGCGAGAAGCGTGCGAAATCATTGGTATTACGGATGGGGAATCAGATTATGGCTTTGGCCGCGCATGGTGATCTTTAGTGTTTCTGGTTTTGACGCAGTTGAAATAAGAATGAAAAACGGTCGCACATTTAGGATAGGGACAGATGAGCCCGAGTGTCTGGAGCGCGCAATCGCTCAAGCCACTAAACTGAAGCGATATTAGGAAGTGTGTCTAGTGAAAAAACCTGGTTGGCCATATTTCTAGTTGGAATATTAATCCTTTCCGGTTGCGCTATCGACCTTCCGTCAAACTTCCCGAAGGACCTACCTATCTATCTATAAGCTTTGGGGACACGCCGCAGTAGTTTTGAAATAATTCGGAAAAACCCTCTTCGACCTTCACGCACACGTCTCTATTTGATTGACTACCCAGCGCTTTCTTGCGTACAGTATTTTGCTAACGCCGCCGATAGATGCGAGTGAGTGCTAGGTAAGAAAGGGGGCTAGGCGTACTGATGCGCAAGTGCGACAGTTGCGGAGCGGTTAACGGCGACACCGCAGACTTTTGCGGGTTATGTCATAGTGCGCTCAAAACGCAGACGAGCTCGCGCGTAGAAGCTCCAAGGGTAATTGAGGAAACGAACCGGGCCCCGCTGATTCTTGCGACCCTGGCGGCGATCATCCTGACTGTTTTTGCCTGGTCCTTAACGCGTCCATCCGTATTCTCTTCGCCGACAGAACCCAAGACGACAATTTTCAATTGGGAGTACGAAAACCGCCCCTACTCCCTCGAGTTCACTCTTCATCAAAATATTTACCGCTTTTACAACAACCAGCCCAAAGGCGTCCTTGTAGGTCGGGAAGAAGACGGTTTGGCTAAATACTTAATCCCCCTGAAAGAGGACAATACCATCAAGGAATTGGTTGCCTCCATTAGCCTCTTGGCCGTGCGGAACAACCTGAGCGATGATGAGAAAGTCGAGCTGGCGGTAGCTTTTGTTCAAAGCATCCCTTACGACTTTGAGGCGGCCGCCACGGAAAAGGCGCGAACACCACGATATGCCTATGAGGTCTTATTCGACAACCGGGGGATTTGCTCTGAGAAGAGCTACTTGGCCTATGCATTAGTGCGAGAGATGGGCTACGGAGCAGCGGTCTTTACCTTCCCGAAAGAGAACCACATGAATATCGGCATCCAGTCGCCCCTGGAGCATTCTACCGACCAAACCGGCTATAGTATCGTCGAGACGACAAACCGCGATATCAAGATAGGCATCATCCCGGATATTGGCACTAACGGGCAAGCGTTACAGACCGCGGCGCTTCAAGAGTTCAATTTACGAAACCCAAACACAACCCAAGGAAAGAGTCTCTCGAGTCCGATCGTGCACGCTCGTACGCAAGGAAGCGAATACACTAGGGTGATCGAAAGATTCCAAGACAGCCAGGCCCTTGCCGAGACCCAGAAGGCCTTGGGCATACAAAAAACGCTTATCGAAAACGGGCAAGCCAGTCTCAACGGACTCCGCCGCCGCCTGGAAGATTACC
>JAUVQD010000232.1 GCA_030598355.1 Actinomycetes bacterium | reverse complement strand
GATTGCTTAGGGTATGATCTATTATAAGGTAAATTGACCTACAAGAAGGAGGAGACATGTTAGACGACAAAATGGTAGCAGCGATCTTACCCGCAAAAGACCTTGAGCGGGCTAAAGATTTTTATGAAAATAAGCTTGGTCTCTCAGTTCAAGGAGAGGCGGGCGGCGGGATAATCTTTGGTGCTGGAAGTGGCTCCGCCATGTTTGTCTACCAAAAAGATGACATGGTGAACGCGACACACACGGTTGCGGGCTTTAATGTTGAGAATATTGAAAAAGAGGTCGCTGATCTTAAGAGCCGGGGCGTGGTATTTGAGGAATATGATATGCCCGGAATGGAAACTGTTGATGGAGTTGCGTCTTTTGAGGGCGCCAAGTCAGCCTGGTTCAAAGATTCAGAAGGAAACATTCTTTCCCTGAACCAAATGTAAGAATGGTTTCTAAAACTCTTTCACTTAATATCCCGGGAGCCCAAATATGCTATTCGCTTGCCCGCAGCTCGCGGAGAAAGAAAACTATCTCTATATCCGTCAGCCATGAAAAAGGCGTTATTGTGCGAGCCCCGCTTAGAGCTTCTCAAAAAGAGATAAACGAAGTAGTCGCAGCCAAAGCTCGATGGATTCAAAAGAAGGTTGAAGAAACAAGAAACCGCAAACAGCTCTTTTCAAAAAAGTATGCCAACGGTGAACTCTTCAAATTGCTTGGTCATGATTTTCCGTTATTGATCAATGAGCGACAAATAAAAAGAGTGCGGCCAGCCCAGCTGGCTGATGGTTGCTTGGTTGTCGCTGTCCCTTTTGGGCAAAACAAAGATAATCATGTCGACTGGATCAAGAAGTCACTCCAGCTCTTCTTCAGACCTCGAGCCCGAAGTTACATCAACCGTGCTGTTGCCGAAGCATCCAACCATATGCGACTTCAGCCAGTTGCGATTCGAGTGAAAGACTTAAGAAGAAGTTGGGGCATCTGCTCGGATAAGGCCCTTAGTTTTAATTGGCGCTTGATCATGGCGCCGGCTCCGCTTGTCGAATATGTGGTCGTCCATGAGCTCTGCCATCTGAAGTATAGAAATCACTCCGCGGCTTTTTACGACCATCTCTCAACATTCTTGCCGGATTATAAAGATCGTCGAAAGACGCTTAAAGAAATGGCGCCCCACTTAGATTTGTAATCTTTAAGATATTGCGCGTTTTTCAAATTCACGAGCCGCCACCGCCATTAGAACAACAATGCTAACAACTATCCCCAAAATTGCGTATTCCGGGGCCATATGGGGCACCTGTGGCGTAAGCTGGCCGCGGTAGCCCTCGCTGAGATATACAAGTGGATTCAGGAGCACAAGATACTGTAGCCAGGGTATTTTTGACAACCCAGCCCAGGGATAATATGTGGCGCCCAGAAATATCATCGGCACAACCACCGTCGCGAACATGATAGAAAAACGCATCGGCTCAACTATGGTTCCCAAGACCATACCTAAGGTCGCTGAGACCAACCCTCCCAAAATCAAAAGGAGTATTAGCAATGGCAAACTTTCAACACGTAAGTTTAAGTTTTCGCGCATGATCAGATACGTCACGGGAAAGACAAAAGCCGCCGCCAGCCAGGCTTCAAACATACCCATGATTATTTTTTCTATCATGACTAGGCGTATGCTAATCGGGGCCATCAAACGATCCTGAATCTCTTTGGTGGCACCAAAATCCCACGCCAGCGGCATAGCTGTTCCTTGAACTCCAGCCGCCATGGTGCTAACAGCTAAAATGCCCGGAAGGACCAATGTTGAAAATGATCGGGGAATTGAACCGATAGTCGGAAGCACATAACCGAAGATGAAGGCGAACAAGAGCGGTTGCACGCCGATCCTCAGAAAAAAATCACCTAGATTGCGAGACATAACTTTTAGATCCCGCTCCATGATCGCCAGAAATGTTTTATAGGTACTCATTCTCTGAGCGCCCTCCCTGTCATGTGAACAAAAACATCCTCCAGCGTCACCGGGTGCAGTTGAACCGATAGTAGTTTGACATTATGCTTTCTGGTTGCCTCGACTATGTTGGCCAGCGCTTCTTCGGGCCTATCAAGAAACAACCTGAGCGTGTTATTTTCGCTCTCTACTCTATCCAGCCCCGGGACCTCAGCCTTCAACCAATTAGGCAAATCCTCGGAATGGTCAAGGGTTTTGAGGTCAACCACATTTCCGCCTGGCGTGGCCTTTTTTAATCTCGCCGGGGTGTCCATTGTTAGAATCTTACCCTTGTCCATAATTGCCACCCTGTCACAAAGCTGATCCGCTTCTTCCATGTGGTGGGTTGTTAAGAAAATCGTCTGGCCGGAATCATTTAGATCACGTATCTTATGCCAAATCATCAACCGCGATTGAGGATCGAGGCCAGTTGTGGCTTCGTCAAGAAATAACACTTGTGGATCATGCATCAGAGCCCGAGCTATCTGAAGCCGCCTGGCCATACCTCCGGAAAAATCAGCGGGATAGTCCGATGCCCGCTTAGAGAGCGCCATTAGCTCGAGCAATTCCTGTGCTCTGGCTTCACGTTCTTCTTTGGGAACACCAAAGTACTTGGCGTGATAGATAAGATTTTCCCTGGCCGTCAGCGACAGGTCCAAATTGATGCCTTGGGGCACAACCGCTATTTTCTTTTTCACACTTATAGGATCGAGACCCAGGTCAACGCCGGCAATGCTCGCTCGGCCACCGGTGATTCTGACGGTTGTCGTCAACATTCCAATAGTCGTTGATTTTCCAGCCCCGTTTGGGCCGAGAAGGCCAAAGATTTCTTGACGGCCGACATCGAAGCTGATGCCATCAACGGCCTCTATGTGGTGGCCGCCAGGAGCATAGTATGTTTTTTTTAGGTCGTGAACTTGAATTATCGGCTCTGCCATT
>JAUVQD010000018.1 GCA_030598355.1 Actinomycetes bacterium | reverse complement strand
TTTCCATTTGCTGGCCACAATCACAGCGCAACGAATGAAATACGTCGCCAGTCAGACACTCTGAATGTACTCTCACCAGCACTTTATTCTTATTTCTGACGTCTCCTTTAACCAATGCTATGTGTTGTCTTTTATCAATAATATTTTCGTAACCAAGAGCTTTAAAAACTCCAAAACGCGTCGGCAGCCTGACCTCACCAACTTTTTTTACAAGCTTCTCGGTTTTTCGCCGGTAGCTAATAAGATCAGCGGTTGTAATTATCTTCAACTTCACGGCTTTGGCTATCTTTTTTAACTGAGGCACTCTAGCCATAGAGCCATCATCATTCATGATTTCACAAATAACGCCCACAGACATAAAGCCAGCTAGGCGAGCTAGATCAACGGCGGCTTCAGTATGACCGGCCCTCTGAAGAACGCCGCCAGGTTTTGCCTTTAATGGAAAGACATGGCCGGGACGTGAAAAATCTTCAGCCTTAGCGCTGGGATCTATCAAGTGTAGTATCGTAGCTGCCCTATCCGCCGCCGAAATGCCCGTGGTTATCTTAGCCTTTGCTCCAATTGAAACTGTAAACGCGGTTTCGTGCGTCGATGTGTTTTTGTCTTCCGCCACCATAGACGGGATATGCAATTCCTCGAGCCTTCCTGGATCGCAAGGTACGCAAATAAGGCCACGACCGTATTTGCTCATAAAATTGATCGCCTCAGGGGTAACCGTTTGGGCAGCCATAACAAAATCACCCTCGTTTTCACGACCCTCATCGTCGACGACAATAACCATTTTCCCGGCTTTTATGTCCTCAATACCCTCTTCAATTGTGCTAAATGTCAATTTTCTCTCTTCCTTCAATGTTCGAGGTCGTCATTAACCGGGAGATATACTTCCCGATCATATCGGACTCAAGATTAACTTTGTCGCCAATCGACTTTGTCCCGAGCGTAGTCAACTTTGCTGTGTGCGGAATAATCACAAGCTCAAACGCATCCTCAAAAATTTTTGTGACCGTTAAGCTAATTCCATCCACACTTATCGACCCTCTATCTATAAGTAAATTCAATATATCTTTATTCGCCGCGATCTTGAAAACAGAACAATCTCCCTCAGAGCTTCGAACCACTATCTCCCCGACATCGTCTATATGGCCGGATACGAAATGACCGCCCAAACGGTCACCTATCTGTAAAGATAGCTCTAAATTGGCGACATCGCCAGACCCAAGTTGGTTAAGATTTGTTACTCTCAATGTTTCGGGCGATATATCAAAGCTAAGTTTTTCCTTTTCTACTGATGTCACCGTTAAACAAACGCCGTTAACTGCTATAGAGTCTCCAATAGATGATTCCGGACTTAAGATTGCTGACTCTACCACCAAACGGCTTCCGCCGTCGGGCTTACTATCTTGGAAGCTTACTTTTGCCAATTCTTCAATGATTCCCGAAAACATCTCTAAACTCCTGGGATTGCTTGTCTAGCTTCGCCTCGAACCCGCGATTCATTTGTTTTTTTTGGATACATCTCTATCACTAAGTCGTTATCAAAATATCGATGTGAACTAATCTCAAAGGTCTGCCAAAAAGCTTCTTTTCCAGCAACAATCGGGACACCTTTCTTCCCGCCAATAATCATCGGCGCGAGAAGAATGATCAACTTATCTATCATATTGTTGCTGATGAGCTCTTCGTTTAGCCTTGAGCCCCCTTCGACAAGGAGGCTTGTGATCTCCCTCTTGCCCAGGTGTTCATATAAGTCTTCTATGTCTACTTTGCCCTTATCGTTTTGGCGACATACGACCACTTCGACTCCGCTTTTCTCCATCGCTTCTATCTTCTTTTTCGTCATCTTATCTGTTGTCGCTAAAATCACATTACTCATCGGTGATGTCTCAACGATTCGGCTGTCTATCGGCAACCGACCACGGCTATCCACAATGATTCTTGTTGGCTGTCGAATGCCTTTACCTGTCAAACGACAGCTCAGCACCGGATCGTCTACGAGAACCGTTCCCACACCTACCATGATCGCTTGATACTCGTTGCGCAGTTTATGAACCTCTACCTCAGCTTTATCCCCGGATAGCCGCGTCTTTACCCCTTTTGCCTCAGCAATCTTGCCATCTAGTGATGTCGCTATCTTCAACGTAGTAAACGGTTTTTTCTCTCTCATATACTTAAAATATGCTTCATTCTGTCTAGCGATCTTTCTGAAGCCAACTACGTTTACGCTTATTCCGGCATCACGCAATATCCTTATCCCCTCTCCGGAAACTTCTGGATTAGGATCAGTAATGCCCACAACAACCTCGCCAATTGCCGCCTCAATGATCGCCTCTGTGCATGGCGGCGTTCTGCCTTGAAAACAACACGGTTCAAGCGTGACAAACAAGGTCGCGCCTCGCGCCTTCGGCCCTGCGTCTTTTAAGGCGTTGACTTCCGCGTGCGGTGAACCAGCTTTTTCATGATAACCCTTCCCCACAACCACGTGATTCTTTACAACAACAGCTCCTACCATTGGATTAGGGTTCGTCCGACCACGCCCCAATTCCGCCAGGTCCGCCGCCATGTCAAGATACTTCATGACCTCAATCGGCCGCTCTAATGTTTTCAGTGTCCCCTCTTTTTCTGTCTACAAGATCTTAAGAAAGCTCCGCACGTTTGCCACGGGGCCTGCCCCGCCGAAAACAGCAGCGCCGGCAACTAAAATATCGGCTCCTGCCTCGATCACCGAAGCGGCATTCTCAGTCGTAATGCCGCCGTCTACTTCAATTTGAGCCAAACTGTCATTAGCCTCTAACAACTTTCGCGCTTCAAATATTTTCTGCCTGGATGACTCAATAAACTTTTGACTCCCAAAGCCTGGATGGACAGACATAATCGTTACTTGGTCCAGGTCAGTGATTAACCCATTTAGGACAGTAATACTGGTATCCGGATTAATCGCTATCCCCACTTTTGTCCCGATACTTTTAATCTCGCTTATGAGCTCCGCGCCCTCAAGAACGGCCTCAGCATGAAAAGTTATGCTGCTAGCTCCGGCTTCCGCAAAGGATTGGACATACTGACCGGGGTTGTCAATCATTAAGTGAACATCCAGAGGTAGGTTTGTATACTTTTTAACCGCTCCAACAACAACCGGGCCAATAGTGATGTTGGGCACGAAGTGACCATCCATTACATCTACATGTACAAGATGCGCTCCAGCTTCTTCAATTTCTACAAGTTGCTCTGCCAGGCGACCAAAATCGGCCGACAAGATTGATGGAGCTAATTTCTTCATAGTTTCATTATTTTCATATCAAAGACCATAAGAATTTTAGCACTCCGGGCATGACCAATTCAAGCCGTTAATCTATTGCGCGCAAGCGGTTTGCTTAGAAACAAATTAAGTAGGCACGCTGCGCTCCCTCAAAAACTATTCGAACGCATGTTTGCTTTTGCCAGAAAGCTGTGGTATATCTTGAATGCCTGAGAGATTTAACGTGATGCTTTCCCTGGATTAATTCACGTGACAAAAAGGAGAATGCGAATGTCTAAGAATCTGACTCAACGACAACAGCAGATATACGATTTCTTGGTTAAAGAAGTGAAATCTAAAGGCTATCCTCCCAGCGTGCGCGAGATCGGGGCTGAAATTGGTCTCTCGTCGAGCTCGACTGTCCACTCACATCTAACGGCGCTTGAGAGAAAGGGGTTCATAAAAAGAGACCCGACCAAGCCGCGTGCCCTTTTACTTTCTAATTTGGCCAGGGAGACGACCGATGATTCACTTTCAATTCCTTTAATCGGAGAAGTCGCGGCCGGGCAACCCTTGTTGGCAACGGAAAACATAGTTGATCATATCGGCTGGGGAAAGAACCTGGGCTCGACCCCCTCTTTTGCTCTTGCCGTTAAAGGGGAAAGCATGATCAACGATGGGATTTTAGATGGAGATATCGTCATGGTCCGGAGCCAGAAAACCGCAGAAAACGGAGAGATTGTAGTTGCGCTTCTTGAAAATGATGCCACTGTTAAACGTTTTTACTTAGAAAAAGATAGAATACGCCTTGAGCCCGCGAATCCGGCTTTTAGTCCAATCTATTCTTCAGACGCGACCATCATCGGTAAAGTCGTGGGGCTCCTAAGGCGCATCTGAGGATTAGCTGTTTTGCACGCGATATTCCTCTATTCTGGAAATCTCTTTCCGCTTGAGTCGAAGCTCGATCATTGAACCATCATCCATGTGTTCTTCGCTAATGAGAGCTCCTTGGCTATATAGCCATTGTCTTAATGCTCCCTGGTCATAGGGTATTTTTACTCTTACCTGAATAAAGCCTTTCTTGACCCGTTCATCAATCGCGCGCGCAAGATCTTCAAGGTCTTCCCTTTTAAAACTTGAAATTGTGATTTCGTCTTGCGAGCTCTTTAGGCCAACTTTTTGATCTTCTTCCAGAAGGTCGGCCTTGTTGTATACATGTAAACGCTCTATATCGGAAGCCCCGATTTCTTTCAAAATGGTATTAACGGCATTCAGCCTAGTCGGCGTGTCGCCATCGGAGACATCTATTACATGCAGCAAAAGATCGGCCGAGGCAACTTCTTCAAGTGTTGATTTAAATGCCGCCACTAGCTCGTGAGGCAATCTATTAATAAAACCAACCGTGTCCGTTATAACTACCGCAATATTGCTCGGCAAAACCAGCTTTCTGGTTGTCGAGTCAAGTGTCGCAAAAAGTTTATCTGCCACATAGACATCAGCTTCTGTCAGCTTATTGAGTAGCGTAGACTTGCCAACATTCGTATAGCCAACTAGCGCGATTGAAAAAACGCCATCTTTTTCTCTTCGGCTTCCTTGGGTCTTCCGTGTTTTCGCCAATGACGCAAGCTCTTTTGTGACTTTCTGGATGCGACGCCGCAATCTTCTCCGGTCTGTTTCAAGTTTTGTCTCTCCCGGCCCGCGCGTCCCTATTCCACCGCCCAGCCTTGACAGTTGAATACCAAGCCCTTTGAGTCTAGGCAAATTGTAATTTAGTTGTGCTAATTCAACCTGTTTTTTTCCCACCAATGAGTGAGCGTGTTGGGCAAATATATCAAGTATAAGACTTGTACGATCAATGATTTTGCACCCGACGCTCTCTTCCAGGTTGAGCAGTTGTGAAGGCGAGAGTTCATCATCAAATATTAATGTGTCCGCTCGTGTTTGTGACGCTAGACGAGAAAGCTCCTCAACTTTCCCCTTGCCTATAAAATATTTAGGATGAGGCTTAGGCTTCGGCTGTTGAGACCTGGAAACGATTTCCGCACCCGCAGTTTTCGCAAGCTCTTCGAGCTCGTCAAGGGAAGATTCAACTTGAGCTTCGCTTCTCTCCGGTAGCCGTAGCGCTACCAGGATCGCCTTTTCTTTCGCCCGGGCTCTTCCCTCTCTAGATTCTATATCGTGGACGCCATCCTATCTAGCGCAGCTTTAAGCTCATCGTCCCGAACTGCTAGCGTGACCCGAATGTAGCCTTCTCCGGAAGGTCCGTATGCGGCGCCGGGAGAAATAACAACCCCGGCTTTATCCAAAACCAGTTCAGCAAAACTAGCCGATGTGTGTCCCGGAGGAACCTTGGCCCAGACAAAGATTGTGCCCGTACAAGGCGTGACCTCTAAGCCCATCTTCTCGAATGCGCTTATTACTATGCTTCGACGCCTAGCATAGATATCGCACATATCCTTGACGCAACTTTGCGGCCCTTCAAGCGCTACTATTCCAGCTTTTTGAATAGCGTTAAATATCCCTGAATCAATGTTTGACTTAACCCGGCTCAGCGCCTCGATAGCCTCAGCATTTCCGAGAACCCATCCGATTCGCCAACCAGTCATGTTGTATGTTTTGGATAAAGAATGAAACTCAACCCCGACATCGACTGCGCCAGGGGTGGATAAAAAACTCGGCGCTTCATACCCGTCATAAGTTATTTCTGAATATGGAAAATCGTGAGCCACTAATATTTCATATTTCTTGGCAAAGCTGACAACTTTTTCAAAAAAACCAGGGCCCGCTGCGGCACCGGTTGGATTATTTGGATAATTAAGGAACATTAATTTTGCGCGTTTAGCGACGTCTTCAGGAATAGCGTCAAGATCCGGCAGAAAGTTATTTTCAGCTAAAAGCGGCATGAAGTAACTTTTTCCTCCGGCTAATATGGTGCCCGAATTGTATACCGGGTATCCGGGATCGGGTACAAGAACAATGTCTCCGGGATCAACATAGGCCACACTAATGTGGGCCACGCCCTCTTTTGACCCGATTAAAGGCAAAATCTGGGTTTCCGGGTCAAAGCTTAGATTAAACCGCCTTTTGTACCAGTCAGATATTGCCTGGCGGAAAGAAGGCAGTCCATAATAAGAGGGATACCGGTGGTTTTCCGGATTGCTAGCTTCTTTTATCAAGACATCGATAATATGCGGCGGCGTCGGCTCTATCGGATCACCGATCCCCAAACTGATAACATCTACCCCCTCTGCGCGTTTTGCTGCTATTTTTCGATCAATCTCAGCAAATAGGTAGGGTGGTAAATTCTCAATTCTCTTAGCTGTACTCAATCTCTCTCTCCTTATTCTTCCAGTAATCTAAATCTACTTGTCCCGCAAACACTTTCTTGGCGCCGCCCGTCAAAATCACCCGGTTGTCGTCTAGCCACTCCACTAATAATTGACCTCCGGGAAGATCAACCTCAGCTCGCTTAGAAGTCAATTTATTGAGATTAGCGGCTACAAGTGACGCGCAAGCCCCTGTACCGCAGGCCAAGGTTTCCCCAACGCCCCTTTCCCACACGCGAATACGCAATTTCTTCTCTGAGACCACCTCAACGAAAGATACGTTTGTTTTCTCTGGAAACATATCGAGCGACTCAACGACCGAACCGACTGCCTTGACGTCAATATCTTTTATGTCTTTGACAAAAATAACACAATGGGGATTACCCATCGAGACACAAGTCGCTTTTGTTGTAAATTTGTCAGCTACCAGAAGATTGTCGATAAAGTTATCTGTTTTCGCGACAACTGGAATCTCGCGGCATCTTAAGGCTGGCTCACCCATATCTACCACAACTTTTTCCACGAGTCCGTCTTTATTGATTATTTCAATCTTTTTGAGCCCGGCTCCGGTTTCAATTGTCAGCTTACGCTTGGCAAGCAGGTTTTCATAGATATATTTGGCAAAAACCCGGATACCGTTGCCGCACATTTGAGCTTGTGAGCCATCAGCATTCCGAAAATCCATTAAATAGTCGGCAATCTCAGAATTCTTAATAATCATGAGACCGTCGGCCCCAATACCGAAATGTCGAGCGCAAAGCGCTTTCGTGATGCCGGCATCTATTCGCAGCTCATCATTGAGATCCTCAATAATGATAAAATCATTTCCAAGGCCATGAGATTTCGTAAAGTTTGTCAGTTTCATTAGCTATTCAACTTACTATAAATCCTTTAGCATGTATACGCTCGACTATTCCTTCGATAATGCGACTAGGTTTTTGACCGTCAACTTCGAACCAGACAACACGAGGGTCAGCCTTAAACCAGGTCATTTGACGCTTGGCGAACTGCCTTGTTCTTATCTTTATTAACTCAATGGCCTCTTCGTAAGAAACACGCCCCTCAAAATAATCAATAAATTCTTTGTAGCCTAACGCTTGACGGGCGGTTCTCGATATCCCCAAGCTTCTGTCATAGAGCGCCCGGACTTCGCCCTCAAGCCCGGCTTTTACCATGTCATCAACGCGCTCATTAATCTGCCGAACTAGCCGCTCTCTACACATTCTCAGCCCCACTATCAAAACATTAAATATTGCTTCTCTTTTCTTCCAGCGCTCAGATCGAGTTCTAAAGTCTTCGCCACTCACGAGCACAGCTTCTATTGCGCGCACGATCCGTCTTGTATTTTTCTTGTCAATATCCACTGCGCCTTGAGGATCAACTTCTTTCAGCATTTCAAATAGAGATTCCGGACTTATCTCAGCCAGCTTCTCGAGTTTCAATCTTTGGTCTGATTCCGGATCTCTTGTCGGAAAATCAACCGGGTCAATTATGGCTCGAACATACAGCCCTGACCCTCCCGCAACAATCGGCAACCGCCGGCGCCTCAGGATATCAGCAACAAGAGCCCTGGCTTTCTTTTGGTATTTTGCCACGCTAAAATCATCACTTGGCTTAACGAACCCGATCAAATGATGCGGTGCCAGCTTCAACAATTCCTTTGTTGGTTTCGCCGTGCCAATATCCATTCCTTCATAAACCTGCATTGAGTCAGCCGATAAGACCTCCCCGTCTAAAGACGCAGCGAGCCTAGCGGCAATCTCTGACTTGCCGGTAGCCGTCGGCCCCGTGATCACTAATATATTTTCTGAATCGTCTTTCATTTCTCGCTATATCTCTTCACGAGGAAGCGATATATTTCACAAATCTCCTCGGGTGCTATTCCGCCTTTTTGTTTTGCTATAGAGATTTGCTCTGAAACGGTATCGACGCCTTCAAGATCGGGCAGGAGCAAGCCCCGCCTTTCGCCTACGCGCACTAGTACCCCATATTTCTTAGAGTCCAACTCACTCAAATCCTGAACTAGCTCAACTGAGCCCAGGACATCAACCGAGAAAGTAAGGTCTGAAAACTCATCTACAGTAAGTGAAGCAAATCTCGGATCAGATATGGCCGAGCGAAGCGCATTTTGCATGATTTCTTCGGCAACCGAAGAATACTGGGGCTCATAAGTGCCGACACAACCCCTCAATCGCCCCTCTTTCTTAATGCAAACAAAAACTGCCGCTTTCTTCTTCAATTCAGGTGGCAAGTTTTTCGGGATTCCCGGAAGTTTTCCGTCTTCGAGATATCGCGATACCGTCATCTTGGCTAGCTCTACTTCAGCAGACATTTATCCGCTCTTCCCCTTTACCATCAATGACGCGACTAAATAGCCAATACCAAATGGTCCTTCGTAAGATAATATGTCGGACTCAACCTCACACTTAGAGAGCAGGCCGGCTAAAGTCACGAACGACCTTAAACCGCACTCCCCGGCCGGAACAGAAAGCGAGTTATCAATATTGAGAAGTTCGCTTAACCGGCCACTGGCGACAATTTCTTTGACCTTTTCATCGAATACGGAGCCAAGGGCGGAAAAGCCATAGGGACCTTCATGTGTTAGCCTGTGGGATAAATCCCCGCTAGCTACAAAAACTAGATTCTTTTCACTTTCTGAAGCCGCAGCATATATAGCCTGGCCGAGACGAAAATGTTCTTCGTTTGCAAGATTCGAAATTGATAGCGACACGATAGGCAGGCCTTGGCCGATAAACCAATAAGGAACAAGGACTCCCCAATCAAGGTTATCGGCATTCGCTCCTTCAGTCGACAATACCGGTAGATCAAGCCTTGCGCATGACTGACATATTTCTTCAGATGTTTCACGGTCGTTTTCAATTACCAGCTCCAGGTCACCAGCACCAAATTTCTCAAATGATCCATTAAACCGCGGGGACATATTGATCGCAAAACGGTCTTCATTAATTTGGCTATGAGGAGAAATGAATATCAAAGTATCAGGCTTCAAATCGGCAATAATTGAAGACATTTTTTCCAGGGCATTAATCGTTTCCGTAACCTCAAGTATTTGTTGCCCACCGATCTGTTCTATCAAAACGGGTGGATGCGGGGCTATCATCCCAGCTACTAAAGTCATTTGGCGCTTCTCCTTTCACCGATTAGAAACCAGCTAAACGCCTCTTTAATCTGGACATCAACTGTCTTGCCGATCAAATCTCCGCCACCGTCCAGGTGAACCAGTTTATTTGAGTCGGTTCGGCCGGCAAGCGGGTATGTGTCTTTCTTGCTCATTCCCTCTATGAAGACCCGAACAGTTTGCCCCACCATTCGTTTATTGCTCTCAAGGGCATTCTGGTTCTGAACTTTCAAAAGACGGTCAAATCGATCTTTAACAATCTCCTCGGAGATTTTGTTTTCAAAGTTGGCAGCTGCGGTGCCCGGGCGTGCTGAATATTTAAAAGTAAACGCTTGATCAAATTTTGCGGTCTTAACAACATCCAATGTGTCCAAAAAATCCTCTTCCGTCTCATTGGGAAAACCGACAATTATATCTGTTGTTATTGAAACATCATCAACTTTACTTCTTATTCTTTCCAGTAATCGCAAATAACTTGCAGCATTATATTTTCGCCCCATCAACTTTAAGATTGAGTCCGAGCCGGATTGAAGCGGAAGGTGAAAGTGCGAGCAGATACTTTTCTCGCTCGCCACAATATCAATTATCTCCTCTTCCAGGTCTTTTGGGTGAGAAGTTGTAAACCGTACACGCTTTAATCCTTTAACTGAGGCAGCCTCTGTTAGCAACTCGGCAAACCTTGTCTCCCCGTATAGATCGCGGCCATACGAATTCACGTTCTGGCCCAAGAGCGTTATCTCCTCAACGCCATCTTCTACAAGCGCCCGGCAATCATTAATGAGTATTTCTTTAGGTCGGCTTTTTTCCCGACCTCGCACGGCAGGCACAATGCAATAGGTGCAAAAGTTATCGCACCCCACCATTATCGGCAACCAAGCGCGCCAGCGACTTTTTCGCTCGGCCGGAAGGTCTCCGGTAAAATCAGAACTGGCAGTTTTAATTTCACATCTTGATTTTCGCTCTTTTTCAACTTCCTTGATGAGGCTTGGCAGCTCTCCCACATTATGAGTGCCGAACACAATATCGACATGAGGTAGTTTTCTTAACACAATATCGCCATCCATTTGTGCCAAGCAGCCGCCGACCGCAATCATCAAGGCCGGACGTCGCTCTTTTAATTGCTTTAAAGCCGCGGCTTGCCCGTAAAAGCGGTTATCGGCACTTTCCCTAACGCAACAAGTATTGTAAATAAAGAGATCGGCGACGCTCTCGTCTTCGCAGGGTCTATAACCCTCAAGCCTCAATAGCCCGGTTATTCTTTCAGAGTCATCTTTATTCATTTGACAGCCAAATGTTTTCAGCACAAAAGTTTTCATCGCTTGTGTACTTAGAATACCTAATCTGTCTACTTTTTAAAGTTTTTTAAGAGAACGCGATTGAGCAACTCGGCGCGCTTGCGCCAAAAGAGGGGGAATAATACGATCCGGGATGTCGATCGAGCCAAGAACAAAACCACGGCTCTTGCCTTCTCCATGACAATCTGAACCGCCCGTAGCCAGGAAACCATATTTGGTCGCCAAGTTTTGGTAGTGAGCAATTTCCTGATCAGTGTGGTCTGAGTGCCAAACTTCCACTGCGTCAAGTCCTTTTTCCTTGAGCCACGCTAAAAAATCTTCGGAAGCTCCAGCAACCCCAGGATGAGCTAACGAAGCGACACCGCCAACAGAATGAATCAAGTCAATAACCTCAGTTACCTCTAAAACATACTTTGGAACAAAGGCCGGTCCGTTTCTTCCTAAATATCTTTCAAAAGCTTCGTTAATGCTTTTTACGAAACCATGTTTTACCAAAACT
>JAUVQD010000191.1 GCA_030598355.1 Actinomycetes bacterium | reverse complement strand
GCGTAAATCTGTCGAGCCCTTCCATGAGGTAGCTAAAGGTAGCAAGATCAATATCGGCCAGCTTGTCTATGCCGGGACGCTGGATCTTGACAGCCACCGTGATTCCGCCAGGCAAAACAGCTTTGTGCACTTGAGCCAGGGAAGCCGCCGCCCAGGCCTCATGGTCAAATTCAAGAAAGACCTCCTCTAGCCGGCGGCCAAATTCCCCTTCAACAATTTCACGCACGGCTTCAAAAGAAACAGGGGGGACGGTATCTTGCAATTTGGACAATTCCTCAATATATTCCGGCGGCATAACATCGACACGAGTACTGAAAAACTGGCCAAGCTTTATCACCACACCGCCGAGTGTCAGCGCGGTCTTGCGAAATTGAATTGCCCGGCGCCGATGTCGCGCTGACATGCGCTCACGAGCAAAGCTTAGGCCCCTTCGCCGAGCAATGCGTGATTCTTTCCAGAAATCCCTGACTATCCCTAGAAATAGCCAGGAAAATGCCCATATTCTGCGGGTCCTATCGACGGGAGCGGCCATGATTATTTCTTGGCCAGCTTGTCGACTTTCTTAGTTAAAGTTGAAATGAGGGTTTTGAGCTCACCGATTTCGTCCTTGCTAGCTACACCGACCTTACCGAGGGCTTCTTTTGCTTGCCTTCGAGCTTCCGCTCGGATCTCTTCCACCTTGATCTTAGCTTTGTCCTCAGCCGCTTTTCGTTCGGCACGGAAGATATCCATCCGCCTTTCACGTTCTGCCGAGAAAGATTCTGATCTTTCTTCCATCTTTTCCGCGGCCTCATAGCAGTAGAGAAAGAAATACTTCATTTTGCCAAACACAGCGTGTCACCTCCAACGCTCAAAAACCCAGACCACCTGCGTTTTTTATTCCACAACTAGATTATTTTAATCGCTTAGCAGCTACCGCTAATAATTCCTCGCCGATCACCTGCGATTTGCAATTGGCTGGCTGTCAGCTTGCGAAAATTAGTAACGTCGTAATAGACTAAGAAAAATATGAAAACTATATTAGCGCTTGCACCCATAATCGTGCTCCAGTTGATTTTGCTGGCCGCTGCCCTTATTGACTTGTCGAAAAGAGATAAGGTGACAGGCGGAAACAAGCTCCCCTGGATTATCTTGATTCTACTGGTTGGGACTATCGGGCCAATTATCTATTTCGTTTTCGGCCGTAAGGAATAATATTGAGCGCGATTGAAATTCAGGACCTAACGAAAACTTTTGGAACTAAGATTGCAGTGGACCAACTCAGTCTGGCGGTTCCTCAAGGGTCGGTTTTTGGTTTCCTGGGGCCAAATGGAGCAGGAAAAACAACGACTCTCCGGATTTTGACAGGCTTAGCCCGACCAAGCGCAGGTCAGGCTTTGATCTTTGGTGTTGATATCTCCAAGAACCTCCAGGAAATCAGCCGACGCATTGGCTACCTTCCGGAAAACCCGGCATTCTACGGCTGGATGCGAGCCCGTGAATACTTAAACTTTTGCGCTGATCTCTTTAATCTCTCAGCGGAGGAAAGGAACGAGCGAATCAATACCCTCCTTGATTTCGTCAAACTTAACGATGTCGATCAGCAGATACAGAACTATTCGCGAGGAATGAAACAAAGGCTTGGCTTAGCGCAGGCGCTAATTAACAACAGCGATATCTTGTTTCTGGATGAGCCAACATCAGCATTGGACCCGATAGGCCGAAAAGAAGTCTTGGATATGATTGCCGATTTAAGCAAATCCAAGACAATCTTTTTTTCCACCCATATTTTAAGCGATGTCGAGCGAGTTTGTGATCGCGTCGCTATGTTGGACAAAGGCAGATTAGTAATCGAATCTGATCTGGAAACTTTGAAGAACGACTATATTGAACCGGTTTTTACGCTTGAATTCGACGGTTCGCCTGATCTTTTCACCAAACTTTTGGCCGGACTGATTTGGGTCGTTGACGTACAGACGCATAAACAAACGATTGTTGTCCGAACAAATGATTTGGGTACAGCGCAGAGAGAACTTCCGAAATTAGTCGCTCGCACATCCTTGCCCCTCCGTCGCCTGGAAGTAGGAGAGCTCAGCCTGGAAGATATCTTTATGAAAGTCCTGTCGTGATCGCTTTTCTAAAAAAAGAGTTTAAGGAAATATTTAAGACTTACCGCCTTTGGGTGATCCCGTTAATCTTTTTGCTTATTGGCCTTTCTTCGCCGGCCTCAGCCAAGTTTCTGCCCGACCTCCTGGAAGGCCAGCTTAAAGCGGAGGGTGTGGTCTTGAAGCTTCCCGAACCAAGCGATTTTGAGGCCTTCGTTCAGTATTTCAAGAACTTAACTCAGCTGGGCCTTATAGCCATAATATTATTATCCGCCGGTCTTGTCAGCGATGAAAAAGCAAAGGGCATCCTAGCACAGGTATTAACTAAACCTGTCAGCCGCCCCGCCATTGTCCTGGCAAAGTGGCTGGCTCAGGGCAGCTGGTTAATTCTTTCCTTTATTGTCGGAGCGCTCGGCTGCTATTTATACACACTCGCTCTATTTGATAAAGCCAGCGCCAGCCGTTTCCTCTATGCAAACCTGTTCTACTTGCCCTACTTATTACTAATTTTTTCTCTATCTCTCGCTATCAGTGCCGCTATGCGCAGTCAGATGGCGACCGCACTCATCGCTTTTGTCGGTTTCTTCCTGATATCGATAACAGCAACTCTTGGTCAAAACTACGCCCGTTACTCACCCGCTTATCTGGCCAATCTATCTCATAAGGCTCTTTCCAAATCAGTTTCTTTCTCCGAAGCTACGTGGCCAATTGCTACGACAACTTCATTGATTGCCATTTTTCTCATCGTCGGCATCTGGGTATTTAGTAGACAAGAAGTTTAAATAAAAGATTCTTACAGGCTGTTCCGGTTGTTGAGGAACCTCCTTTTTTGGTAATATAACCACGTCTTTGGGGCCTATAGCTCAGTTGGTTAGAGCGCACGCCTGATAAGCGTGAGGTCCGTGGTTCGAATCCACGTAGGCCCACAAAATCCTAGAGCATTTCAACCAGTATATGTGCTCTGGTTTTTACTCAAATAAAAAACCCCCGCACATGAGAGGCAATCCTGGTAAGGAATTGCGGGGGCTTAATGTTATCGGCAAATAGGGGCGAGAAACAAAGGCTTGAATAGCAAACAACTAACCGGTATATTAGTTTAATGCTCTCGTCGGTAAGGGACAAAGGCACCCTTTTGTGGGTGCTTTTTTGTTTAGGCGAGAGAATCATTGTACTGACAGACCGTTCTCAATTTTCCGAGGTAATGTGCTAATCGGCATCATGTACATGTCATTGTGCTTCTTACATATTTTTCCTTTTTCCAGCTCCTCAATTGAAGCTACATTGAGCCTACGACAATAAGGACACATAACTATTTTCTTCTCGTTAGAGCCGAAAAGAGGATCGCATATTTGGTCACCAATCTTTGTAAATAGATCGCATCTATACTCATAGCAACTAAACCCTTTTGTTTCCTTCGGGGGATTTTTCTTTATCATTTGGGGTATGTCTTCTGACATGCGGATATAATCTGGCACATATGAACTCGGACAATATGGGTTTGTCGGTATCATCGGTATTTACGAATCAGACCACATCACCATGCGCTTACCTCAACTGT
>JAUVQD010000065.1 GCA_030598355.1 Actinomycetes bacterium | reverse complement strand
TCTCCTTCAACTCTCGCCGCTACATATTCGGCGCCGGGATTAACGGCCACTGCCACGTTCGCAGGCAATGTCCACGGAGTTGTTGTCCAAACCAAAAGGCTTTTCGGTTCCGTAAATTCATCTAGCTTCCTGGATCCTTCCAGCACTGGAAACCTGATATATATTGATGAAGAGGGTTCGTCCTCATACTCAATTTCGGCCTCAGCTAAAGCGGTGCGACACCGGTAGCACCAATGAATAGGTTTTCTGCCCTTATAAACCAGGCCTTTTTGATATAACTCTTTGAAGACCCTAACTATCGTTCCTTCATATGCTGGATCTAGGGTCAGGTAGGGACGGTCCCAAATTCCGGCAACGCCCAATCGTTTAAACTGTTCACGTTGTCTGTCTACAAAGTTGAGAGCGTATTCACGGCACAGTTGCCGGATCTCAGATTTGCTGATCTCTGACTTATCGCCCGAAAGCCTTTTTTCAACCTCATGTTCAATTGGCTGGCCATGGCAGTCCCAACCCGGTACATATGGGCTGTAGAAACCCGTCATACTCTTGCTGCGGACAATAATGTCTTTCAACACTTTGTTCAGCGTATGTCCCAGGTGAATGTCGCCATTGGCATAAGGTGGTCCGTCATGCAGAATAAAGACCTTTTGGTCAGATCTTTGTTTTAGAAGCTCTTCCTCGATGCCGATCTTGGCCCATTCTTCTTGCAGCTTTGGCTCAAGCTTGGACAGATTAGCCTTCATCGGGAAATCTGTCCTCGGCAGGTTTAGCGTATCTTTGTAACTAGGCTTCTCATTCAATCGCTTCCCCCAAAAAAAGAACCCCTCGCTCAATGGGCTGAGCAAGGTTCAATCTGTAAGCAAAACTAGCAGAACCAACTATAGATTGTCAATCGCAAATGTTCAGGGGCGTTCTAAAGAATTAATCTTAAGAACGCCCCTTCTTTCAATTTATGTTTTATGCGGCTTTTTCGCCTTGACGCTCTAAAATTTTGTGATAAACATCTTCATAGCTTTCGAGCATTTTTTCTGTTCCGAACCTCTTTTCAACAGACTCGCGACAATACCTTGGACTTATATCAGCCACTTTGTCGACAGATGCAACCATTTCATCGGTTGTGTCAACAATAAAGCCGTTTAACCCGTCCTCAACGATTTCCGGAACCGCCCCGTTTCTCATCGCTATAACCGGAGTTCCAGTTGCTAAAGACTCAATCAAAACAAGACCAAACGGCTCAGGCCATTGTATCGGGACGAGCGTGCAGTAAGCTTTGGCGAACAACTCAGCCTTTGTAGCAGGATCGACCTCCCCCATGATCTCAATGTTTGAGGTAAGTCGAGGTTTAACCTCCGTCTCGAAGTATTGCTTTTCCGGTGGTTCAACCATTTTGGTGACAAGTAAAAGCTTGCGTCCTAAACGATTGGCAATTTCCACAGCGAGATGGGCACCTTTTTCAGGATTCATGCGTCCCAAAAATAGTAAATAGTCCTCTTTTTCTTCACGAAAGGTATATTCCTTAAGGTCAATTGCATTATAAATTGTGTCAACAAAATTTAGATCACCGAACTTCTTTCTTTGAAAATCAGAAATGGCATTAAAGTAAATACCAAAATTAAGCATTCCATAAAGTCTTTTTGTTTCTGGAGTCGCCGGCCCATGCAGAGTATGAAGAACCGGCGTTCTACTAAAAGCGCCCAAAGCTGGTCCGATCATGCCGCTGTGGTCATGGATAACATCAAAGTCACCCGCCCGAACATACGCGGTCAACGCGTGCAGCAAGTCTGGATAAACCTGTCCTATTTCAGCGCTAGGAGCGACATCGCAGGATGACACAAGTTTGGCTTCTGTCTTTGAGTCACCTGAGGCGAATAGCGTCACATCAGGCCCTCGCTCGTTTAAGCCCTCCACAAGAAGGTTGACGACCAATTCTATCCCTCCATAGCCAGGCGGAGGAATTGGGTACCATACGGGTGCAATCATACCTATCTTCATCGTGACACATCCTTTTGTTTGAATTTAGATATATGTATCCAAACTTCGTGCTTTTATAAAGGATTGTGATTAGTTTTTCAGTGGGATTCGCGGAAATGTGCTAGAGCTTCTACTTATTTTGCTCTGGAAAGCCCGGGAAAGCGTTCTTCGAACTGCTGTTTTGTCATTTCTCCCAGCAATTCTTCAGCTTTTTCCTTAAAGCGCATAGCCGACTGTCCGGTAGCGAACCGCTTCAAGCTCTTGGGGTTCTCGTCATCCATATTGACTGCTTGAACCATGTACCATGTCTTTGTCGACATCGGAGCAACCTGTGGAGCGCGAAACAGGATGTCTTTCTTCCAATCCAAATTTACCTCCGAGTCTTCACTGACCTTTAAGACCCGAAGCCGATAAAAATCGGAAGCTTTTCCAAAAACTCTCATTTTACTCATCAATTAATTGTATATACTCAGATTTCGCAGATACATAGCCTGTTTTCTCATCCTTTAATTGAACTCGAAACCAGTCAGATGTTTTTTCAATCACTTGAACAGTGTCACCTTTTTCAACTGTACCAATTATATTTTCTTCATCGATCTCAGGCGCGGACCTTACATTCACAGTGTCTGCAATAATTTTTGCATACGAAACACTTTTGCGCGAAGCCTTTATCGGTTTCTTTTCAGTGTTAACACTTGACCAATTTGCTCCAAGCCAAATAATTACGATAAATAGCGCGATCCAAAGCATTACCGTGCCTGGTTCAACAATAAATTTTCTGTTAGGTCGGGCCATGTTGTTTCATCACTCATAAGTTATTAACGAGAAGATATCATAATCGCTGAGCTTTTCCCGTCCTCCGAGAAAGCCCAACTCAATTAAGAACGCGATGCCTGCTACTTCACCCTTCATCTTCGTCACAAGCTCAGCTTTTGCGGAAGCTGTCCCACCGGTTGCCAAAACATCGTCGACGATAAGGACTCTTGCGCCAGGAGCAATCGCGTCAATATGAATTTCGAGCGAATCGGTCCCATACTCTAGATCGTAGATCGCTTTTGTGACATCGTGCGGTAATTTACCAGGCTTTCGCGCTGGAACAAATCCACAGCCCATTTCAAACGCAAGGGCGCCTCCCAGGATAAAGCCTCTGGCCTCCGCTCCCATTACTAAGTCGATTTTATGATCACGGTAGCGATTCGCTAGAGTGTCTATCACTTGCGAAAACGCCTTTTTGTCAGAAAGAAGCGGTGTAATATCTTTATAGATTATCCCCGGTTTCGGAAAATCAGGAATGTCTCTTATGTTTGCTCTTAAATCCATGTGAACATTTTAGCAGAATTTATATGAAATTTGAGTCTTTAATGCGATCTTCTTTCAATACCCCAAGATAAGGCAGGTTGCGATAGGACTGATTAAAATCTAATCCGTAGCCGACGACAAAGACATCTTCAAGATCAAAACCCTTATAGGCCAAGGGGATATTGGCAATACGGCGAACTGACTTATCGAGCAAAGTGCAAATATTTAGTGACGCGGGTTCCTTGGCAAGAAGTATCTGCTTTAAATAGTTCAGGGTCAGACCGGTATCAATAATGTCTTCGACCAGAATGACATCTCTTTTAGTAATCAGGTCATCCAGGTCTTTGATGACCTGCACTACACCCGACGGCGCTTTCGGGCCGTAACTCGAAATGGCCATAAAATCAACTGAAACAGGCAAATCAATATGGCGCATTAAGTCAGCCACAAAAACCATACCACCGCGCAAAACACTTACAAGCAATGGCGCTCTTCCCGAATAATCCTTTGTTATTTGCCGGCCCATCTCAGCGACAGCCTCTTCGATTTCAGCTTCAGTAAATACTATTCGTTCAATTTCGTTTGAGAAAAACTGATTCTTCATTCGAAAACTTTATTGAACGCCGGCTTTGAACTGCAGGCCATATTTACAAAGCAGGCTTCGGAAATCTCGTTGGTAGAATATCTTAATCCGTATATGAGGATAAATCTCGCGCAGTCGTCTAACCTTTCGGTTCTTCTTGGTTACAAGTCGTTGGTTCATTGTAGTTAATTCTATGAATAAATCTTGCTCAGGCAAATAGAAGTCAGGGGAAAAGCTTTTAATGATCTTTCCCTTCCCGTCCCACTCGGTAGGAAACGTCGTCGGCTCATATTCCCAACTGATCTGATAAAAGTCGAGAATTTTTGCGCACTCTTTTTCGCTTGGATGTGAAAATACTATTTCTTGCATATCAAAATCCGTGGTTTTAACTAAATAAGGTTCGCTTTTTTGAGAGCATGGACAAGAACAACGGTTCGCATTCTTTCGGCAAGAGCCACCATCTCTTTTAATTCTCCAGTGGTCTTTTTCTTAGTCTTTGAGCTTTTCCGTTTGATCTGCGGTGTAAGAATCTGTTGAAAAAGCAATATTTCGCGTTGCGCGAGATTCTCATACATCCTTAGGTGCTTAGCCTCAATACCAAATTTATTAAGTTTTGAGAACACTGTGATGATTTCAGCTTCTTCCGGACTCAGTTCAGCCCCATCTTCACTCGCACCGACAAGCTTAAAGCTTTTCAAAACTTTGACTGTGTCTGCCGTGAGACCCGTCTTCTTCAGTAAGCTTGCTAAGGCAATCTTGGGAGCCGAAGCCTCGGTCTTTTTGTCTAGACCACTGTTTTTTCCGGCTATTCTCTGAGACGGTTTATATTCCCAATCTTCTAATCTATCCTTAATTACCGTCAGGGGTAAAAACTGCTCTTCTTGCAAGCGTAAAATCTCGCCAAGCCTGCTGATATCTTCTTTAGAAAACAATCGATACCGGCCCTTGGTCCGCTTTGGGGCAATTAGTCCCTCGTCTTCTAGATACCGCACCTTGCTTATCGACAGATCGGGAAAGGTCTCTTTCAGGCTCGCAACCGCTTGACCGATACTTAAGAAATCATCTTCTGCTGTTGCAATCTTACGCGCCACCACCGACTCCTTGCTTGTCGATAAATATCATCTTAAACTTGCCAATTTGCAGTTCATCCCGGTTAACCATTTTTACCTTGTCAACTCTTTCATGATTTACATACGTCCCATTCAAGCTACCTGTGTCGGAAATTCTCAAATCACCGTTTTCCCGATTGATCACCGCGTGCTTCCGTGAGACCGTGATGTCATCCAAAAAAATGTCGCTTTTTGGATCTCGACCGATCACGATAACGTCCTCGATAATATTAAAGGTTTGTCCAACGCCGATTCCCTTGACGACAACTAGAAGAGGCCCCTCATTGCTCAGCCTGTCAAAATCAATCTGTTCCTCTTCGGTAACTTCGATGGGGCCGGCAAAGGTTATTGTTGAATCCATCTCCGAGCCGAGCTTTGCTCCACATTGAGAGCAAAACTGACTGTCCGCGGCATTTTCTGTTTTACACTGGAGGCAAATTACTTTCATTCGGTAAACTTAAAATCGTGATCCTTAAAGGCCTGTGTCAATTCTTCCTCGACAGCCTGTATTACCTCTTTTTTCTCAAGTATTTTCGCGAGGTGCTTCTCATCAAGCCGATTCAGTACGTAAGTATCTTGAATCACAGCCGATAATTTTCGACCCTGATGTACTTCGCGAATTATGTAGTTTAGAACACGTTCTTCGCTTATGTCTAACTGCATGTCGTCGAAAAATTTTTGGATTATGTTTCTGGAGCGTTCCGGCATAAATTCACCTACTATAAAGTTAAGGCTGATATTGACAGTCTATCGTTAGACAAATAAAAGATCAAACTTTTGATGGACCTGGATGTAATCTACTTTAGGTCTCTCGCTAAAATCTCAGTTAAACGTTCCAGGTCTCTTCCCGTGACCAGGCTCTTGCCCTGCCTATGCTTTTCTTTCAGCCGAGCCGTTAATTCAGCCTTCAGTATGTCTATCTTAGCGTGCAAAAGCCGTCTCTCGTATGAGAGCTTCTGCTCATCTTGATCGAGCTTGTTCATTATTGTCTTCAAATCTTCGTCAGATTTTTCCGAAAGCTCTGTCAAAACCAAAGCGTTATCTTCGTCCATAATCTATACCTCCGCGCACATTTGCATTACTAGCTTACCAGGTCAAGCAACCCTTGGATCTTCCCAAGAACTCTCTGCAGATAGCCACTTATATTATTCAATACATACGGCGAGGCGACAGAGCGTCCGGCCTTTAATTTAACTTGGCCGATTTCTTCTCCCAAGTAAGAAACAGAGAGAACTCCCAATTCCTCGCCTTTGGCAATAGGCAACTCTGTGTTCTCGTTCATTGTCGGCTTTAGGACTACCGCATTCTGACTACCATTATATACTAATTTGATAATTGTTCTATCTGCTAACAAAGGTATTGTTTTTCCATCTCTAGACAAAGTCGAGTAACGGCGGTTTCGCTTAACAATCGGCTTGTAATCAAAACGGTTAAGTGACCAATCGAGAAGGAGCTTGGCATCTGTAAACGATTCTTCCCTTGACGCGCTTCCAAGGACCACAACTATCACTGATCTTCTCTCTTTTGTCGCTCCGGCGACCAAGCAATAGCCTGACTCACTCGTATAGCCAGTTTTTATCCCTATTGCTAGCGGATACCTGTCCAGCAAACGATTGCTGTTTTTTATTATTACTGGCATTGCCGTAGTTGATGTGACCCAGGCAAACCTCCTGGTCGACACCAGATCACGAAAATCTGACCGCTTCATTACTTCTTGCGCTATTGTCCCCAAATCCTTCGCGGTGGAATAATGTGAAGCTCCGGAAGCTAAGCCATGCGGATTAATAAATTTTGTCTCTTCGGCGCCAAGCTCTTTTGCTCTCTCAGTCATCATCTCGGCAAACTTTTCTTCCGTACCCCCAATGTACTCGGCTAAAGCTACCGCTGCATCATTTGCTGACGCCAACATCAAAGCGTACAGAAGATCGCGCACCTTGTGCTTGTCCCCCGATTTGAGACCAATCGTGCCGCCTTGCGTGCCCGCAACATAGTCAGATATTGTTACCTGAGCCTCGGGATCTGCTTTCTCCAAAACCAAAAGAGCGGTGATCATCTTCGTTGTGCTAGCGACTGCCCTTCTGCTCGAACCGTCTTTTGTAAGCAACACTTCACCGGTTTTTTGATCGACAACATAAGCTGCCGGCGATGTAATTGACGGAAAATTTACTCCTGGTTCCGCCCGCGCAGTTGAAATGTGAATAAAAATCATTACCAACGACAAAAGCAAAATAGATCGTCGAAGCCT
>JAUVQD010000037.1 GCA_030598355.1 Actinomycetes bacterium | reverse complement strand
GGCAGGCTGGACGCTTTCGGACCGTCACCGACCCCGTTAACACCATGACATTCTGCGCATTTTGAAACATAGATTTGCTCACCGGCCACAGCCGAAGGTTTTTTTGTTGGATAAAACTTGGCGTCATTGTCCGCCTCTGGCTCTTTGCTGCAACCGCTAGACAGAATCACCAAAGACATCGCTATCAAGGCAAAACATCCAACAAACGATTTCTTTCTTAAGCTCACTCTTAACGTCCCTCCATTGGGTTTCAATCTCTACCAGGTTGGTCAACCCTTTCATACCCTTTCTACCATAAATAATTAGTACAAGACTTAATATGCTTATCCGACGATTGGTTTGCAATGGTTTAGTGTAGACTAAAAGAAATACTCAATACCTAAGGAGGATCAATGGCAGATAAGAAGAAGGACCCTGAAGAAGAGCAAGGGCTGCCGGTTAATATTCCGGAGGAAATTAAAGGCGGGGTCTATACAAATTTCGCCAGTTTTAATCACACTCCTAATGAATTTGTTTTTGATTTCGTCTTTGTTCACCAGCGGGAGGGCGAGTTGGTTTCAAGGGTTATCACCAGCCCGGCGCACGCCAAAGCTATCCTCTTCGCATTAAAGGAAAACATTGACAGGTATGAGGAAAAATTCGGGGAAATCGAGGAAGCGGACGCCGACATTGATACCCCGGGCATGATCCACTAGCCAATTCTCTTCAAAACAAAATCTTTCGCCCTGTCCGGAAGAACCCTTGCTAAAAGCATGACGGCGGCCATTGCCCGGGGTCTCACATACCTTGATTTCGGTCGAGCTGACTCAACCGCGTGGATAATTGCCTTCACGACCGACTTGGTCGACACCTGTTTTGTAAGTATTAACTTCTCATAGCCCTTCACGCGTTCCGCGTCAGAGGCAAAAACAGAGTCCTCACCAAACCAATCGTACTTAGAAGCAACCATCTTCTGATTAAACCGTGTGTGAATTTTTCCGGGCTCGATAAGCGAGACGAAAACATTATGCGGACTCAGCTCAAGGCGCAAGACATCTGCCGCTCCCTCAAGCGCGTACTTTGTCATCGCGTAGGCCCCGACATACGGCAAACCTATGCGCCCAACGGTAGATCCGATTATTATGATCCGACCCGAGCCCCTGGTTATCATTTCCTTCACTGCCTCTTGCGTTAAAGACAAAGTTGCGAAGACGTTAGTAGCAAAATTTGCTTCAACTCTTGCTATTGGTATCTCAGCCAGCGGTCCAGATTGCCCGATAGCGGCATTGTTTATTAAGATGGTCGGCCCCCATTTTTTTATGGCTGCGAGGCGATCTTCTTTAATAAGGACATCCAACTTAGCGCAGGTAATCTTTAATTCAGACTTTTTTGCTTCCTCACGCAATTTATCAGCTGATTCTTCGGTGTGAGTTGTCGCTATTACGGTGTGACCACGACGGGCCAGAGCAAAAGCGGTATCATGGCCTATCCCAGATCCTGCTCCCGTTATAAGAATGGTTTGCATGCTCTTATGGTATCGCAAATCTAAGTCACGAGTAGTATGATTTATGAACCGCAATTGCTGATTAACAAAGGGAGAAATCGTGAAACGCCTAGGCTGGCAAATAAAAGTTGGAGTATCTCTGGTTTTATTATCCGCGTTGCTCTACTTTGCCCATTATTTGCTTTTTCAAGACTCTCACCACATTTTTATATATAGCGTTGGAGACCTGGCGTTTGTTCCAATAGAAGTATTGCTTGTCACTCTAATACTCCATGAGTTGCTGAGCTCAAGAGAAAAACGAGCCCGCCTTGAGAAGATGAATATGGTAGTCGGGGCTTTCTTTAGCCAAATGGGAACCGCTCTTTTAACCTATCTGTCAGATGCCGATCCGCGATTGGAAGAAATCAAAAGCAAGCTGCTTGTAGGCGATGCCTGGACAGACAGAGACTTTAAGCAAGCCAGTGCCAGCCTGAAAAAACATAATTTTTCTGTTGACATAGAAGAGATTGACTTAGCAAGAATAAACGACCATCTATCGAACGATCGCGACTTTCTCTTGCGTCTTTTAGAAAACCCCAACCTCTTGGAACACGAAGTTTTTACAAACCTGCTCTTTGCCATTTTTCATTTGATGGAGGAGTTGACGGCCAGAGGCCAACTTGATAATCTGCCGCCATCAGACTTAAAACATCTGACTGGCGATATTGATAGATGCTACAACCTGCTTATTGACCAGTGGCTTGATTATATGAGCCATTTGAAGAAAGATTACGCTTATCTTTTTTCACTGGCTCTCAGAACAAATCCTTTTAATCAGAACGCGTCTCCGATAGTAAAGTAAGCGCCTGGTAACCTTAGGGTTGGCTTCCGGGGGGCACTATTCCGGGAGTGGGCGGCCGTCTTATGGCGCTATTCTGGGTCTGCTGAATCAGCTCGCCTAGACTCTTGCTTAGCTCATATTCCAAAAAAGGAAGTTCTCTTAATACTTTTGCATAGTTGTTCTGCGCCGCCCGCGCAAGTTGAAAGGCCTCCGTATTCACGGGTTCAGGGGTATTATTCTTGCCCTTCTTTGAATCAGATTCTTTTACTGATTGAGATAACAAATCCACTAATTCCACGAGGTCGGAATGGCCAATAAAAAAATCGTCCGGCGGCGACATATTCTCGAAGCTGCTTTTCGCGGATTCCAGAGCCTGGCTTTGTTTGTCTTTATCTTTTGGTTTCAACTCTCGCTCGAGATCGGCTAAAACAGATGTTACTGATGCCTCATATTTCGACTTTGACATGACACAACCTGACAATACAAAGGAGACTGTCAACATTGCAATTATGACCACTGGCCATTGCTTGTTCCGCGTTTTCATCATGCGTTAGCCGCTTTCCTCAATCGAGCCCTGACTTATGAAACGCTGAAAGTATACATTAAGTAACCGCTATCTAACAAGCGACAGGCAAGTGTTAACAATCTATTTTACCCCGAGCGCTTGCAATGATTTTGGTTTCTGCTAGAGTTTTCGAGAATAAAGGGTTTTCAAGTCAAAACAACGTAAGAGAATAAGGGGGCCAAAAAGTGGAGCAACACGTAAAGATTCTCGGTATCATCGACATCGTCGCTGGAATATTTTGGATAGTTATGGGAGTTCTCTTAATTATCGTGGCGATAATTGGAGCTGCTGCTGCCGGCACTAGCGGTGCACAAGATGCAGAAGGCATAGCGGCTGTTATCGCTTCCATTGGTCTCGTTGTCGGTGTATTTCTTGGCGGCATGGGGGCTCTCCAGATTATTGTCGGGGTCAAACTTAGAGCCTACAAATCATGGGCAAGAATTGTCCAGATAATCTTAGGAATCATGAGTCTACCTTCGGTTCCTTTCGGCACCGCATTCGGAATCTATACGCTATGGGCGATGTTTAATCAAGACACCGCAGTGCTTTTCACTAGCGACGACTAAGCCAGCACATCAGCCAAAGCTGCGCTTAGATCGCTGAATAGAAATATGTAGCCGGCTTCCTGGGCTTTTTCGGGGAGAACTCGCTGGCCCCCAAGTGGTAAGTCAGCCCCTTCGCCAAAGATGATTTTTAGGGCAAAGCTCGGGATGGGCAGCCAACTAGGTCTGCCCATAGCCTTACCAATAGCGGCCATAAAGTCTCGATTCTGTGCCGGGCTGGGCGTGGTCATGTTTATTGGACCAGTTAAAGAGTTATCGGCTAAAGCCAACATCGTGATGCCAACATGGTCTTTCAAGTGAATCCAGGAAATATATTGGCGCCCGCTTCCAATACGACCACCGGCGAAAAACTTGAATGGTATGATCATTTGGGCCAACGACCCACCGCCGCGACCAAGCACCATGCCGGTCCTCAAAGTAACGACCCTAACTCCAAGCTCACTCGCCTTTTCGGCCTCAGCTTCCCATTGCGAGCAAAGCTTAGCTCCAAAATCATTTCCCGGCGGTGACGTTTCATCTACAATTTCGTCGCCTCGATCACCATAGTAGCCAATAGCTGAACCGCTTATGAGAACTTTCGGACGATCTGCCGCACTCTTGATCGCCTCAACAATTAATCTGGTTGGCAAGATTCGGGAATCAAGCAAATGCTGCTTTCTTGACGGTGTCCATTTCTTCTTCATGATCGGCGCGCCGCACAAATTGATTACGGCCGCGCTCGTTTTGACCTCTTCCAGCCAATCTCCAGCTATTGCGGGGTTACCTTCGACTATTCGAACTTTTTCGCCGAGAATCTCTTTGGCCCGTTTAGCGCCGCGCGATATAGCGACGACATCATGCCCGGCAGCAAGCAAAGATACCGTTAGGGAGCGGCCGATAAAACCTGTTGCGCCTGTCATAAATATCTTCAACTAATCGACTCCTATCTGACACCATGGGGTCAGGACACCGTGAGGGTTTTGGCCTTCTCTATCCTCGCCAGGCTGGTCTCTTTCCCTAGAGCCTCAAGACTTTCAAAGAGAGGCGGGCTTACCGTCCGCCCGCTTATGGCTACCCTGATCGGCTGAAAAAGCTTGCCCGGCTTTATTTCCCTCTCCTCTGCCAATGCCCTGAGCTCTTCGTCTATAACTTGATGCGACCATTTATCAATTGATTTGAGCTTAGCGGCGACAGCCTCCAAACTCTCTTTTGCTCCATCTTTCTTTAGCACTTTATTGACGGCGCGTTCGTCAAAATCCACGTCTTTAAAAAAGAAGTCTGTTAAACCAATGATGTCGGAAAGCTTTATCAATCTCTCACGGCAAATCGAGGCTAAAAAGGTTAATTTTTCTCTCATTTCCCCGTTAATTTTCTCAGCCGGCAGTAATTGCGCCCCTTGCCAAAATGGCAAGAGTTTTTCGGCCAGCTCAGCGTCGGATAGGTCTCTTATATATTGGCCATTCATCCAGTCCAGCTTGGCTGTGTCGAAAACAGCCGGGCTTTTTGTCACTTTGTCGAGGCCAAAATGGGTCTTAAGCTCTTCTCGCGAAAAAAGAGTGGTTTTGTCATCAAACGCCCAACCCAAAAGAGCCAGGAAATTGATAAGCGCGTCGGATAAATAGCCTTGATCCCGAAAGACCTCAACCGATGCTGCCCCGTGTCGTTTGCTAAGGGGCGCTTTGTCTTCGCCCAGGATCATCGAGAGGTGAGCGAAAGACGGTGGCTTGGCCTCCATGGCTTTATAAATCTGGATCTGTCGGGGGGTGTTAGGTAGATGGTCTTCACCGCGTATCACATGGGTCATACCCATGTCCAGATCATCAACGACCGCCGCAAAATTATATGTGGGTAGACCATCGGGTCGCATAATGATCAGATCATCGAGCTCAGCATTTTCAAATACGACCCGGCCTCGCACCAGATCTTCGACAATTGTCTCGCCTTTATCCTCTGAATAAAAACGAATGCATGGTTTTAACCCGCGCGCCTGGTAAGCTGACGCCTCCTTTGATGACAAATCATGGCAACGCCTGTCATATCTAGGCGTGCCCCCGGATGACAGCGCTTCTTGGCGCCGCTTCTCAAGTTCCACAGGTGCGCAATAGCACTCATAGGCACAGCCGGCTTCGACCAGCTTTTGCGCCTCTTTCTGATAGATATCCAAGCGCTCAGTCTGATAAAACGGGCCTTCATCCCAATCAAGACCGAGCCAGGACAGTGAAGCCAGAATTGCCTCGATCGCTTCTTCTGTTGACCTCTCTTTGTCGGTATCCTCAATTCTTAGAAGAAACTTTCCGCCTGTATTCTTTGCAAAAAGCCAATTAAAAAGAGCGGTACGAGCGCCGCCGACGTGTAGATAGCCGGTCGGGCTTGGAGCGAACCTAACTTTTGTAGTCATATTTAAGCCTTTTCCTTTTTAGCTTCGCCAATCATAAATGAGCGCCCGATCGTCGGGTTTCTCTGGAACAACGGTCAAGGCTTTAGAAACTAGCTCTTTGGCCTGAGGCAACCATAGTTCGTCAGTATAGAAAATGTCAACGAGCGGCGAACCCTTCACAACCTCTGCCCCGGCCTTGAGTTTCATCACCAAACCAGCTCCCAGATCGATTTCTCCCTCGTCGTGAATACGCCCGCTAACAAGAGTAGCGGCCTCGCCAAGAGCCCGGCAATTATCAACTGCCAGCCAACCGTCATCTTCCGCCTTAATAACAAAATGCCCCGGTGCCCGCTTCAGAGACGACGCGTCCGTCAAGAACGCGGTCTCCCCTCCTTGAGCCAGAACAATTTCTTGAAATTTGGATAGCGCCTTGCCGGTTGCCAGCGCGCTTTCAACTTTGGCTAAAGCAGACTCGCGTCCATCAGCCAAGCCTCCTAAAAGAACCATGCGCGTAGCTATCTCAATTGAGAGTTCACGCAAGTCAGGAGGGCCGCCGCCGCCGAGACAATCGACCGCCTCTTTAACTTCCACGCTATTCCCGATCGCGAGCCCCAGCGGCTGGTTCATGTCGCTGATAATGCATTCAACATTGAGATCAATTTCGTTCCCGACCGCGACTAATGTGGCCGCTAATTCCTTGGATTCAGCCAGAGTAGGCATAAAAGCCCCGGTGCCTGTCTTGACGTCTATTACAATCTTCCTTGAGCCGGCAGCCGCTTTCTTGCTTAAAATACTGGCAACAATTAGAGGAATAGACGAGACAGTTGCTGTTTTGTCCCTCAGCGCGTAAATCTTTTTGTCGGCCGGGGCCAGCTCCCCGGTTTGCGAGCCAATAGCAGCGCCCACATCTAATACTTGAGCAATAAACTCATCTAGCGCCAGCGTTGTCCGAAATCCGGGTATTGACTTCAACTTATCGAGAGTGCCACCCGTATGCCCGAGAGCGCCCCCTGATAGCTTGGGCACCTTGATGCCGACCGCTGCCGCGAGCGGCACAACTACAAGAGTGGTCTTGTCGCCCACCCCGCCTGTGCTGTGCTTGTCCACCTTTGGCTCATCGATCGCTTTTAGATCAACTTTTAAACCAGACTCAACCATGGCTCGCGTTAAATAAGCTGTTTCCGTCAAATCCAAGCCGCGCAAATAAACGGCCATCAACCACGCTGCCATCTGCGCCTTCGCCATTTCACCTTCATTGAATTTTGCCACTAAGAAATCAAGTTCTTCTTTAGTGTGGCGGTAGCCATCTCGTTTTTTCTCAATAAGGTCAAGTGGATGCATGCGCATGAAATTAGTCTAGCACTTCTTTTGAATCATTTCTTTACGCGGCGTTAAACTTGGATAACACCCTGGTAATCTTGCCATGGAGTATTGATAACGTCCTCGCAAGTGGGGGTCTTTGCGGGAGTCACGGTAAAGGTTACTAATACAATCATAAAGAGCAAAAAAAAATACAAACCAAAGATCTTCATAAACTTTATTACCCAATCGAAACATTTGCGACGCTTTCAACTACAAGCGCACGATTAATCTAAAGCTCGACACTTATGTTGAATCAACCGCGATAGTTTCCCAAAATGAATCTCCGCGCAAATCAACCTCAATCCCCATGGCTACCGCAATAGTTTGAGCCACATCCGCAAAAGTAGACCTTATCCCCACATCTCCGGCGCGAACTCCATCGCCATAAACTAACAACGGCGCATATTCGCGCGAGTGATCCGTTGAGGGGGTAGTTGGATCACAACCATGGTCAGCTGTGATTATTAGAAGATCATCCTCGGCCAGGCCAGCGATAACTTCTCCCAATTGTTTGTCTGCTTCCATCAAACCATCGGCGTAGCCTTTTGGGTCGTTCCTGTGGCCCCAGAGCATGTCAAAATCTACTAGATTCGCGAAGATGAGCGACCGTGCTTCGCGCGACATATATTCTCTAATAATCCTAAAAGTGTCATTATTTCCGCTGGTATGGCGGGATTCAGAGATACCTTGATCCGCGAATATCTCACCAATCTTGCCGGCAGCCAGGACCGGGGTCTTCTGCTCTTTCGCGTAATCCAAAAGTGTCGGCCCCGGTGGTTTAATGGAAAAATCTTTTCTCAGGTAAGTACGTGTATAAGCTCCCGGACCGCCGACAAAAGGTCGGGCAATTACTCTTGCTACTCCGTTTTCCGCCATTAACAAAGCCCTTGCGATCTCGCAAAGTTGATAGAGTTTTTCCACTCGTATTACATTCTCATGAGCGGCAATCTGCCAGACGCTGTCCGCGGAGGTATAGATGATCGGGCGACCCGTTCTTTGATGTTCTTCTCCAAGTTCGGCAATGATCTCAGTGCCGGAAGCGGCTTTGTTTCCCAGGATTTTCATCCCGGTTTTCTCTTCAAACCGCGCAATTAATTCGGCAGGAAATCCGTTGGGATAGACGGGAAACGGCTTTTCCGACCACAAACCCATAAGCTCCCAATGGCCGACAGTTGTATCTTTTCCGACCGACACTTCTGCCATTTTTCCAAAAGCGGATTGTGGTTCAGGAGCAGGGGGCATACCACAAACTTTAAGGATATTACCCAAGCCGAGCCAGGCAAGATTAGGTGCGCTTATCCCACCGACGGCTTCAGCAATATTAGCGAGGGTATTGCTGCCGGAATCGCCATATTGATCAGCGTCCGGCAGCTCACCCACGCCTAAACTATCGAAAACAATAAGAACCACTCTATTAATAAGCATGCCGTAAGTGTAACAAATCTAAAAGTTGCAAACGGCGAAACTATTCACACGTAAATGTCGAACAATCGGCATGATCAGAATGGACCGAAACTTCCACGGAGTCCGCATGACATTGGTTGTCCTGATTGAATAAGCACTGATCCACTGAACATAGCGATACATAGCCTTCTTCTCTCATAAGTATCTCCTCCCTTCTTAAAAAAAACTCGATAATTTTAACTTATCTTGGCGTAAAAGTTGTACAGTCAGCGTGCTCTTCAACAAAACTCATGTTAATACTTGGGGCGTGACATTCACTGTCTCGATTAAAGGCACAGCTTTTGACCATGCAGGTTGAAACCAGGCCCTCTTCTTTCACAAATCTCACCCCTTATCAAATTCTGTTCGAAAGACTGTTACCCGAGGACAAAAGGGTTTAAACAGTGCTCAAAACAGCAGTTTTTGTGTCAGAGTGATGTCTAACGTATACAATAGATTCAAGGTCTTCCGCTCTGGCTTTAGGTAACAAAGGAGAACTTCTTTTGGAAAAAATGTTAAATGAATTTTTGGGGTATTTGACTGTAGAAAAGGGGTTATCCAGAAACACGACCCAAGCCTACAAGCGCGATCTGAAAAAATACCTGCTTTTTCTTGAACGTCGAGAGATAAAAAAATTAAGTGATGTCACTCCGATTGTCATTACTGAATTCCTTGATTTTTTG
>JAUVQD010000239.1 GCA_030598355.1 Actinomycetes bacterium | reverse complement strand
ATGCCAACGGTGAGGCCAAGCAGATATTTGCGACCGGCGAACCGATTACGCTGGAGATAAAATATTGCGCAAAGCGCAGCATCGAAGACTTTTCATTTGGCTTCTCGGTGCTCAATTCCGCCAATATTAACTGTGCGGACCGAATAAGCGGACAGACGATGAAGTATATCGATGGCTGCGGTACGCTTAAGTTTTCTGCTGATGAATTGAATTTGATCCACGGAGCTTATTTTTTGTCAGTGAGCGCACGCCCCAACGATAAAAACAAACCACATTATGATCGCATCGAAAAGTGCTGCCCTTTTGAAATAGTGCCTAGTGAAAAAACAAGCCAACTGCGTGGTATTGCCTACGTGGCCGGCGACTGGACCCATATTGTCGACTAAAGTGACACCAGATTACATTGAGCACAGCGTGCGCGAAGGCCCGGAAGTTATTCGAGCGCAAAAAAAACCCCACATACTGCGAAAAGTGGCTGAATTATACAGCTACCGAGAGCTGCTTAAGAACCTGGTGGTGAAGGAATTGAAGCTCAAATATAAGAGCTCTTTCCTGGGCTTCTTGTGGTCGCTGATTAATCCCTTGTTTCTCATGCTGATCTATACTTTGGTTTTCTCTGTTATCTTCAGCGGCAGAAGGATTGAGCACTTCCCGCTTTTCTTAATTGCCGGTCTGCTACCTTGGACTTCTTTCGCCTCGTCGTTAAACATGACAACTAACTCAATAATCGGGAACAGGGCTCTCATCGGAAAAATATACGTGCCCAGGGAATTGTTCCCATTCTCTGTGGTGTTGGCAAATGCCTTCAGCTTTATTTTTGAAATGCTATTGCTCTTTGTGCCCCTCGCTATTCTCGGCTATAACTTCTACCGGTATTTACCAATCGTCGTACTGGCTTTTGTCCTACAAACAATTCTGGCGGCCGGTTTCGGCTTAGCGTTATCAAGCGTGACCGTCTACTTTCGTGACATGAAGCAACTGATTACGCTTATTTTGAGACTGTGGTTTTATGTAACTCCGATCCTATATCCTTTCGATCGGCTGGAGATGCTACCGGAGGTTTTTCAAAGCCTCTTTAGACTCAACCCGATGGCATCGATCGTTATGCTCTACAAGCTACCCCTGTATTACAATAAGATGCCGGGGATAAGTATCTTTGCCGGAGCATTCATAAGTGCAGGTGTGGTCTTTGCTATCGGATATATAGTTTTTGCGCGTCTTGAGCCTAATTTCGCGCGTGATATCTAGGAAAAGCCATATGTGGGTGCGATTTACATATTAACGGCTGACTTAGGGGTGAGCCCAGATCAAAACACTACTTTATCTTGATCCTGGATGTAGAATCGATTTCGGTCACTTTGTAAGAATGGGACGAGCGATCGGCCAAGAGGCGGAGAGGCAGAAGATTGCCTACCGGCATTTCGTAAACGGTGATGTTACCAGCGAGATAGCGCACGATTTGGGATTGGCACCAAAGTTCGACTTCATTGCCGGCCTTGAGTGGACTGACGATCCATCTGGGGCCTTAATGGACTTCCTGAAACAAAGTGACCGGATTCTTGCTAAAGAGTGCGAGCTACACCGGGGTAGCGAATTTGATGTTTTCATGTATACCGCTCATCCACTACATCTACCGATTATCGCTTATTTGCTTAGTAAATACGGTCGCGACGGTTCTAAAATAACCGCCCATGCCTGCCTGTTTTATATCGACACGCACTTTTGCCGGGGGCTGAAATCCGGCTCATACATAACCTTGCTGGAAAAAGTGTCGGAACTGATCGAGCTATTTGATCCGGGGCAAAAACTGCGGATTTGCGTGGATTCAGCTAGGACCAAACGAGCTTATGAATCATACTTTGAACGAGAGATAAAGCTCCTGCCCTTACCTCTAGTTTACGAAAACGAGCCAGTCCGAGTAGTGAGCAAACAGGAAAAACAGCGGCTCACCATCGGATATGTCAGTGACCGGACAAAGCGAGCCGGCTACGATCTAGTTTTTCATGCCTATAAAAAGCTATCTCAATCTACACTTTTTAGCAAAATCCAGTTTCAAGTCAAGCACGCACCGCGCGAACAGCAAGCTGATATCTACCAGCAATTTCACAGCGAGTCCGAGAATATTACGAACATTGACAAGTTCTTGACTGATCAGGAGTATATGCAGTTTATCGCAGACTGTGACGTCATACTTCTTCCCTACCGGAGTGAGCGGTATCCCTGTCAGACCTCCGGGATTCTCCTTGATGCGTTGTGTGAAAGTAAGATTGTGGTGGTTCCGGAAAACACATGGATGGCGGACCAGCTGGAAGACTACGGTGCGGGTGTCACCTTCATCTCCGGCGATTCCGACAGCCTGGCGGAGGCAATTGAGGCAGCGACAAGTAGTTTCGGCGAACTCCAACAAGGGCGTGCTAGAAATATTCCCAAGCTTCGAAAGCTTCATTCTGCGCGAAACCTCTTTGAGAGCCTCCGTTCACCTGACTCCAAGAGACAGACTGGGGTTGGCAAGGAGATAGACGACCTCCCTTTCAGTGATTCAACGGAATCAGTGCTTCTCCAGTCACTTTCCTTAATGCTTGACCTCCAAGACGCCGGTGACACTATTAGAAGACGAGACAGCTTGATAATCTCCAGAGGCGATGAGGTTGAGAAGAGAACCCACCAGATAACATCCCTTGAGGGGCAGATAACATCCCTTGAGGGGCAGATAACATCCCTTGAGGGGCAGGTAGACTCCCTTGAGGGCCGAGTAAACGCCGCCGAGCGGGGGCTCGTAAAGATGAAGAGTTCGCGGAGCTGGAAGATTACCGCCCCGCTCAGGCT
>JAUVQD010000144.1 GCA_030598355.1 Actinomycetes bacterium | reverse complement strand
CCGCACCCCCATCACCGCCGCCTTCTCCGTTCAACTGGGGTGATCCCGATTGGCTTAAGAGCGCCCTTGGAGCGTATTTCGAACTTTGTCATGAGACGGGGGAAGTGTTCCATCGGTTTCCGAATGCGGAAGAAGCATGGCGGATTAACGAGGAGGGGTATGGTCCAATGCGGGCAACCTTACAGGCGCTGGATGACGAGAAACGAGCCGAGTTGAAAGCGGCCTTCGTGGATTGGGCGAGTCAATTCAGTACCGATCTGGGAATTGCGCTGCCCTATCAATATCTCTTGACTGTCGGCATTAGAAGATAGTCGCCCTTGGATCGAAAGCAGACATAAGCTGTTGGATCATCCGGGGCATGCCCCGGATAACAGGTGCTGCAGCTGAGCTTGGTCGTTAGGCGCGCATAATCTCTTTGTGATTCCCGCTCAGCCAGGTTCGAAGATCATCCCCTAAGCTCCACGCCTCGATTCCGGCGGGCCTGCTTTTCTCCGGTTGCCTAAACCTCTGAGTCTTCCTACAATCAATGATAAGCGCTAAGGAGGAAGTCATGGGCAAAACACTATCCGCCACCACGCAGCGACGCCTGGATGTCCAAGGATTCGCCGACGTTGACCAGGAGACTCTGGCTGAAGTTGCGCCGTGGCTTCGGATGGCATTCGGGCTGTGTTCGCTCATAGCGGGGGTAGGAACAGCTTTGGCGTCGCCTACGATCTTGTGGATCCTAACACCTATCGCGGCACTAGCCACGCTGTTTCCAGTCCACCCGTTTGATCTGATTTATAACCACGGTGTTCGTTATCTTCGGAATACTGGACCACTACCCAAACGGCCGGCGCAGTCTCGCTTTGCCTGCGGCATCGCTACCGTTTGGATGGTGGCGACAGCATGGTCATTTCAGTCTGGCGCGCTAATCGCAGGATACATCTTGGGTGGAGCGCTAACGGGGGTCGGCTCACTGGTGGCCACAACAGATATCTGTATTCCATCAATGATCTACAATGCGCTTTTCATTCGTTCAAGAGCGAAATCAGCATGAACGCTCTGATCCTGGAATCCTTTTAGGACAGGTTCGAAGATCATCCTCTAAGCTCCAAATGATCAGTCTGAACCAAGCTGATTGAATCCATATTTCTCGCCAAAAAAGTTCGAAGAGTGTCCAGTTGCCTCCACCGAGTCTAGGGAGTTCGGTCAATTGATTCTGAAAGAAAGTGCCCATGCCAACCAACTGAGCTAATCGCAAAAGGCTTGATTTCCCCTGTCATATGCCCGTTTGGCTGCCGGCCAATGTTTTTTTGGGCAATTTCTTGAGCAGATAATCCCTACCCCATTCGCCCATGTGCGTGATTACAGGGATAAAACTCTGTCCCAACCCGGTCAGAGAATACTCTACGCGGGGAGGAACCTCTCGGTATACTTTGCGGTTAACGAGCCCGTCCTTTTCAAGCTCACGCAGCTGCGTCGTGAGCACGGCCTGTGAGATTCCGCCGGGCAGCTCTCGCTGGAGTTGGCAAAATCGCGTTGTCTTTTCGTTGAGCTCCCAGAGAATCGCTATCTTCCATTTGCCACCAACCATGCCAACCGTAGTACCAACAGGACATACTCCATCAATGTAGTCGGTCGCCTCCACAGGATCACCTCCAATAGTATGCATTTACTAGTAACTCGCAAAAATATGAGTACCTGACAGGATAATGTTACTCAAATATACTTATGTGGTCAAAGCTCAATCCATCGAACAGGAGTTAAGGGGACTTTATGATTTTTGTCGCGGCCTATCTGTCAGTGTTCATGCTAGTTGGTCACGTTGTTTTTGGGATACCGTGGTATCTAAGGCCGGTCCTAGAAAGTGATGTCGATGCTGTCCCCAAGACCGTGGCGCATGCCGTATTCCACTATGTGACTATCGTCATGTTGATGAGCGCGACAGCGCTTGTTGCCTTCTCATATGATTTATTTGCTGTTTCACCCGACGTTGTCCGTTTTATCGGCAGCGCCTATATCCTGTTCGGTCTCGCACAGATTTCCCTTGTCATCACTTCAAACGGCTTTGCGGGGCTCGCAAAGATTTTCCAGTGGACAATGTTTCTGCCCGTCGGAGCTCTTGCCTTGCTTGCCGTCGGGTTTTGAAGTTTTCAGCGAAAATGGTCGCATTATGTAATGGGAACAGAATTCAAAGCGGTATGTGAAATGTTCGAAGCTTATCCAGTATTGCCCACGCAGATTACACACTAATTAAATCCATGCTTCCTTACCAAGAATGCTTGAAGATCGTTCCATTGTCTCCGCTCTCCTGTCGGTTCAGCAACAAAGGACTCAAGTTGGGAATAAACGAACAGTAAGCTTGATAACGCTATGAAGAAAGAGGTATAAGCAGATGGCCAGCAGTTGGGACGAACCCTGTGAAACTGGCAACGTGATGATCGATAGTCAGCATCGTCAATTGGTTAGCTTAATAGACGAACTAAAAGAGGAACTCATTCCTTTCAAATCATTCGCAGAGAACTTCCTCAAGGTTCACGAGTTCGGCTTGGATCGCCAACTTGCGGATTGGGTTCGTCAGCAGAACGAGACTTCCCGAGCCGCATAAGCCCGGGACGCCACTAGTACGCGGTTAATTTGGGTGAAGAGGTTCTAGGTTTATCACTGTTAGCAAAGAATAGAAATGTTCGAAGCTTATCCAGTATTGCCCACCTCCGCCAAGACCTACGCTTCAGCTTCAAGCAAGATATGCCGCAGTGACAATTAACCATCTTCAAAAATGACCACCAGACTTGTGGGTCATGTTCCTTAGGCTGGAGCCGGTGACACGAGGTTTCCCCTAGTCTATCAGCGGGAATACCAGATGAAACTTTGATGGAGGTGTGTGTTTGTATGACACAACGAACGAAGACTAAAGGTATTAGGAAAATTATTGTGGCAGGGCTAGCGGTCGCGCTGGCTCTCGCGCCCAACGCGGCCTGGGCCGGCCATCAGCTCGTAAACGAGGGGTCCGCGAACCTAGACCTAGAGCCCACGGATCTGGCCGGCAATGCGACTGGTCAAATTGAGCTTCAAATAGGGACCGGTGATAACGGCTCACAGGGTGAGGATGGAGACCAGGCTCCGGATGGAGACCAGGCTCCGGATGGGAGCGGCCAGCCTGATGGTGACGGCACCACCGAGCCTGACGGTGACGATAGCGCCCCCCCTCCAGGTGGGGATGGTTTCAAACCGCCCCGCGCGCCTGTACCCGCGCCTGAAAATCCGCCCCTCGCCCCGAAAAACCAACGTCTCGGTCTTCGCGACACCAACGAATCGGCTGACGGCCAGACTGTGGTGACCGGGAACATCCGGATTGAAGACTTGGAGGATACCGAGAACGTCGAAGTGTTTCTTGTGGACGAAGACGGAGACCGGGCGGTAAGCCTGGGCCAGCTTGGAGATGCCAGCGATTCAACTGTAGAAGAGGACCTCTCAGCTACAGTTGATAACGTGGAAGATTTCGATTCGGTAATCGTGACTCGGCAGCCAGCGGATGGCGACGGCGAGGATCCGAGCTCAGAGATCTTGTTCTCAGCCGAGCTACCTCACGACCAGCAATAGGCGGAGCAAGACTCAACAGAACTACAAAGCGCCGGAGCTGTTCGGGGAGCGAGAACGCCGAACAGCTCCGGTCGTTTCATTTATGCGGCCTGCCGGCAACGATTCTTCGCATACCGACATCTCCGGCTTGGTGTTTCTAGGCAGTCAGTAAAGGAATTGATAATGATCGAAGTTTTATCCGCTAAGGCCCACTTTTTTAGTCTCGAGCGAGCTGATTGAATCGAAATTATTTGTCAAGAAAGTTCGAAGAGTGTCCAGTTGCCTCCACGCGCAACACTTTATGAAGTCTGGCAATCGAATATCTGGATCTCAGATCCACATAGACATTGGACTTTATAGGGCTTAAATTATTTGTATGCCAAAAACGCGTCTAGGTCTTTGGTCCGTTGAATCAATTATCATTTTCTTTTTCTCGTTAGCGGTGCTTCTATTATTTATCGCTTTCGGGCAACGAGGTGGTACCACATTTTTCAGTAATCTGGCGCTCGCGATCCCAGGACTTCTAGCGGGAATCTCCGGCGTATTTGCTTTTATTACCGGGACTATCGGCATTATAAAGAGCAAGGAGCGGTCTATTCTTACTTTTATAGCCGTAGCGGTCGGTTTTCTTGTTCTCATCTTCTGCCTCGGTGAGCTTCTGTTTCCACATTAGTGACCGATGAATTAATTTCAAAAACAAGAGGGTTCGCTATGAGCCGGGTTCGAAGAGCGTCCCATTGCCTCCACAGAAACAGTCTCAATTGAGCTGATTGAATCCATATTATTTGCTAGAAAAGTTCGAAGAGTATCCAGTTGCCTCCACTCGCCCGAGCATGGTCGTCCTAGGCGGCGTGCTTTCAGCGGTTTTGCCCCCGGGTTTGTTCACGGCCGGACAGGGAAATCATAATGGCGACCGT
>JAUVQD010000061.1 GCA_030598355.1 Actinomycetes bacterium | reverse complement strand
CCTTTTTCCCTAAACGCCGCGACAGTCTGCCGCTTTGACTTGTTCAGCAGAGCGTGAACGGATTGATTGCTGCTCTTCGCGTAATCGACAATCTTTACAATTGTGTCGCCTTTTAGATAGGCTATCCGCTTATGTAATGATTCCAGCAACGCCAGAAAGACTATTTTTTCCATTGAGTCAGTTCTGCGAGCATCACCGTATTTCTTGAACGAAGCGTAATATATGGCCTTTTCTTTATCGCGAATAATAATCGGGGGGAAACCGACCTGCATTAACTGATAGTTGATCAGCACCCTGCCAATTCTGCCGTTGCCGTCAACAAAAGGATGTATGTGCTCAAACTCCAGATGGAACCTGGCAATTCTCTCCACAAAGTGAGGAGAATGATTACTTGAATACTCCAAGAGGGCTGAGTCAACCATACTCTCTACATGCTCTGGCGCCGGTGCTATATAGCTGCCCACCCGGACGTATTCATCTTTGACGCGAAACCTTCCGGCAATCTTTTTTTTAATATTCGATATAAGCATTTGGTGAAGGAGTAGTAGCAAGTCTTTTGATAAGTCATCGACCGCTACTTTTTCTTTTATATATTCAAAGACCCTGCCAAGATCTTTAGCTTCAAAAATCTCGCGAACCGATATATTTCGCGAGACCTGAAGCTCTAACAAGATCTTTTCCGTTTCATCTAGGTCTAGCGTTGAATTCTCAATGGCGTTTGAGTTATATACCAACTCGGGCATCTCGGACTCGAAAATTATGTCGAGCAAAGACCCCTTGCCGGTCTTTAAGGAATCGTACTGCTTCTTAAGATCATCGATTCTCGCCTTGGATTTATCCGTTAATATCATGGGTTTATTATACTTATTAACGGTGTTATGGTCAATATACGTTATTCTGTTTTATTAGTATCATATATTAACGGTGCCCTTGCGGCCATTGCCCGGGAGCAGTAAATTAAATACAAACATCAGAAAGGCTTTATATGAAAGTGCTAGGTTGGACTATTCCTGGTCTTTTGGCCGTCGTACTCGGAGCCTCACTCCTGACAGGCACTCAACAATCAGGACCACGGGTTACCCATGTCGTGGACGGCGACACCATCGAAGTTGCATTTGACGATGGTCGAGTCGAGAAAGTCAGATACATTGGTGTCGATACCCCCGAGATGGATGACAAACCCCAAGGAGATCTGGCGAAACTCGCCAACAAACGTTTAGTGGATGGCAAAACAATCACTATGAAAAAAGATGTTTCTGACCGAGACCAGTTTGGTCGGCTGCTTCGATATGTATATGTCGGCAAGACTTTTATTAATGCCGAGTTAGTGCGAGAAGGTAATGCCCGGGCAAAAGACTATCCGCCAGACACCAAACACTCAAAGCTACTTCACCGCCTGGAGTCTCAAGCTCAAAAAGCACGCGTGGGGCTGTGGGCAGCTCAAACTGACGAGGCAGATCTTACAACCGCAGCTCTGATCGGCAACGCGAATTCAAAGAAACTACACAATCCCGCCCACGCACTATGCGCAGACTCCATATCTAAAATGAGCGAAAAGAATAAAGTTCCTTTTGACTCACCTGAAGACGCTCAAGCTAATGGTTATAACCCCTGCCAACTGTGTAAATCTAACTAAAATAAAGTGACGTAGATCACTGGCAAAGGCAGACCTTTTTCGTATAATGGCAAAGCAAAACACATGAAAGAGGTCGATAATGAAGAGAAACCATATCCAATATCTGTTCCTACTCTTCAATATCTATATTGGTATTGTTTTCTATTTTTTTGTCCGTTTCTATCAAAACGGCGGCACAACGGTCTTCTTAAGGCGCCCGCCAAGTGTTGAGGCATACCTGCCTATAGCCGCACTCATGAGTTTGAAGTATTGGGTCGTCAGCGGCGTTTTCGACCCGGTTCATCCGGCGGCCTTGGCAATCTTGCTCGGGGCGATTATCTCAGCTGTCGTTCTAAGACGCGGTTTTTGCTCCTATATATGTCCGATTGGCACGGTCTCAGAGATAGCTCATAAGCTCGGCGGTAAAATCCTTGTCAATCTAAAGCTCCCGCGGTTTTTAGACATCCCGTTAAGAGGTCTTAAATACCTTGTATTAGGCTTCTTTGCCTTCGCCGTCATCGGGATGAGCAGCCAAACCCTCTACGCTTTTTCCAATAGTCCTTTTAATAAGCTCGCCGACGTTAAGCTGCTAATCTTTTTTACCAATCCCTCCGTAGTGACGATCACAGTTTTGGTCTCCTTGTTTCTATTGTCGCTAATCATTAAAAACTTTTGGTGTCGATATCTCTGCCCCTACGGCGCCCTGCTCGGCTTGCTTTCAAAAATTGGTGTGGTCAAGGTCATGCGAGACACGGAAAAATGTATCGATTGCCACAAATGCGAAGAAAGTTGCCCCTCTCATATTAAAATCACGAAGAAAGAAAAGGTCACATCCGCGGAGTGCATCATGTGTTCCGAATGTATAGATGCCTGCCAGGAAACAAAGTCACTACGGTTCAGAACTGATGTCACAAGAACTCTAATAAAACCCCGCACCTACGGACTCTTGCTGGTTGGCGGATTCTTAGCGGTAATCTTGCTTGCCCAATTAACGGGCCACTGGCAGACAAACATTGGGCCGCCTGAATATCAGCAAAGAATACCGGAGGCCAATAATCCGGTTTATAGTCACCCGCAGTGAGTAAAATAAAAAACAGTTAGTCTAAAACACGCTTTTCCGCTCTTGAAGTCAATCGGGCTGCCTGATTCTAGTGTCGCCAATCAAGCTTCTCCTTCAGCTCATCTAGCGCGCAATCATATAGCTGCCACTTGCGACCTAAATCCGTTTGTTGGCTTTCAAGATAGGATCTATAAACATCACTGTTTGATATATCTAGATTAGACATATCCAAAACTGTGCCAGGCTTACTCAGGCGCGCAGGCTTAAGGTCAGATTCCAGCCCGGCTGACTCATAAAGCCAACCCATCTTGTTCTGCCAACGGCTCACGCCAAAAAAATCTGATTGCTCAATAAGGGGCGGCTCAAGTTTAGTGAAAAACCAAGAAAGCAATGCCAAAACCCTACTTTGCAAGCCATTGGTTTTCATTAGATTTTTTGCCACTTGCTTTAGTAAAATTGGCTCAATCTCTCTATTATCATAATATTTTTGCCAAAGCCAATTCGACCACATTTCTTTTTCATTATTGGCCTGTAATTCTTCAGAAACCGTAAACAAAGTGTTCCAGTGGGCGGCATTGGGTTTGCGTCTTCCAACGAACCAATGCGACAGCGTCATCTGTGAAACACCCAGCCTTTCCGCCCACCATTTTTTCCGGCCATGGCCTTTGCCGGCACAATCCCGTCGCATAAAGTCAATTATCGCACTATCGTTATCCTGCTTTTTTATACGCATACGTATACTTTACCCGAGTAAGATATATTTTTCAAGTCTTGCCGGTCTTCCAGACGCCCTCTTCCATAAAAGCGAGGATAGTTTGTTGTCATTACTGGCGGAAACTTGAGCTGAGCGAGGTGGTCGCAAATTGTGACCACCTCCACCTTTTCTAATTTGCTTATTAGGAACATGAAATCTTCGGGAAATCGAGCCTTATTACACTTGTCAACGCAGGTTTTGTATACCAGACAACCCAAACATCTTGCCAAGCATTGGCATGTGCAACAACGTTGCCAGCACATCTTTGCCTGTGGCTTTCTCGACGGCTTGCCGGTAGATAGCGAGCTGGGCGGCATACTTCTTAACATACTCACTCGCATCAGCCCCGACATAGCTTTTGTGATCGATGACAACATAGCCCATCGGCGTCTCTAGTAGCATATCGACCCAGCCCTGCATGAGCTGATGCTCATCATTTATTAAGGTAATAGGCCACTCGCGCAACACTTTGGCTGCGGGGTATGTTTTTTCGATAAATGCTTCTAAGCCTTGGTGAATCGTTAGCAAATCCGCCGGAGTAATTGATTTCTCAACTCCCCAGGCCCGCAACAGTCTGGTCGCGATTTCAAGCTGACGTTCATTTGTTAGGTTGGCGTCATCTATCCCCAGGAACCCATGGACAGCATTACCGAGTGCCGGTGGATCCGGGTTTTCTTTAACGTCTATCTGTCGGCCAAAATCAGCAATCGTTTCTACGACAACGTCTTCAAACTCACCGCTGTCTTCAAGGCTGCTTGGCCAAATACGAGCGCGAGGATAGTCCAGAGTATCATCAATCTCTTTCGCCAAATAATTATCTTCTTCAGATTCTATCTTCATCTCGCCTAAATCATCGGCCGAGAATTCACGCACTGTGATCGGCACCGAGCTATCGCTGACTTTTAACTCTTGCTCCCCGGTCTTAAGCGGCCACTTAAGGACCTGATATCCCTCTTTGTCGGTTAGTTCATCGAGCCAGGCTGTCTTCAAACTGATTTCAGTTTTGGTTTCACGTTTGCGCATGGCAAAAACCACACCGTCGCGTGCCCGCGTCATACCGACATATAGCAATCTGCGCGATTCAGTGCGTTCTCGCATCTGCGCGTTAATCTCCTCGTCCCTATCCTCCAGCTTATTATCTAACTCAGCTAGATTTCTCTGGGCTCCGAAGGGCCATGGCCAAAAGCTAATTGAGCGATTAGCCAACGGATCAGCCGGATCAAATTTAGGCGCCGGCACCACGTTTACCCCGAAAGCACTGGCCCTAGAGCCCGCATCGAGACCGGCAAGAACTACGACCGGCCATTCCAAGCCTTTGGCGCCGTGGTAAGTTAGCACCTGCACTGTTTTCTCGCCCGACCCTTGTGCTTGACTAGGGTCTGCTTCATTAACATATGTGATGAATCCAGCCACAGTCGCGGCGGTGCGACGAGCCCGGCACTGGTCCAGATATTCACTGCAAACCCCGCGCAAGGCATCGAGATTATTCATTCGGGCCGCGGTTCTCGACCATGACTTGCATGTGCGCTCCACCTGCCCCCGGCCGATGGCAAGCTCCAGAGCTTCCATCGGTGTTAAGTGCTTCAATCCATCGCACGCCTTATCAATCTTGACAATCAGCGGATCAAGCTTCCATTGATCAACCGCGTCATCTTTATCCCGCACCAGTGTTGTCAGCCAGCCATTATGATCGGCATGTTGATGCGATAGGTGGACAATCTCGGCCAGAGCAACCGTATCTTTTTCATCTTGCATATAACGGAGCACCGCCAGCGCCAGCTGACATTCTCTGGTTTCCAGAAGTGATCCTTGAGCAACCGAAGCCCGGATGCCAAGGGCCTCCAGCCCGCCGGCAATGCGTTCGCATTCAGCGTTCGTGCGACACAAAACTGCTATATCCCCCGGCTTGATCTCTTCGCAACGCTTCAACATATCTTTCACGCCGTTGGCGATGGCCCCGGCTTCCTCAGTGTTATTCGGCACCGCCAGGTTCCACGATTCAATCCATCCGCCTTTTGCCTCTTCCTTGCGCTCATCGGGGATTTTCAGACTAACCTTTTCCTTAAGGCTCTCGTGGAAAACTTTCGAGAAAACCGCGTTACAGAACTTAACAAGTACCTCCCGAGATCGCCATGATTTATCAAGTGTTTGGGTGCTGCCGATTAACTTTATCGCTTCATCCATCAACTGCGGATCAGTGCCGCGAAATCCGTAGATCGCCTGCTTGGGGTCGCCCACCCAAATGGATTTGCCGGCCAGCTCATGCAATTTCAGAAAAAGAGCCAACTGGATGGGGCTCGTATCCTGAAACTCATCCACCATAATTTGTTCCAAACGATCCTTCATAGACTCGCGAAACGCCTCATTATCTCGCGCCAGATCAAGAACCATCGTCTCTTGATCCATAAAATCCATCAGGCCCTGCTTTTGTTTGAATGTCTTGTAAGCCTCGAGCGCCTCACTCGCGCAGGTGAAAACACCTTCGATCATTTGCCGCGCATCCGCTTGAAAACCGGGATGCTTCAGCACATCGCCCGCTATGCGATTAACGTCATCTAAAAGACCTTCGCCCTCTTTGTTTGTTGAAAGCTTGGAGAGACGCACCCATTCAACCCAAGGGATGACGACCTTCCGCTCTCGGAAACGAGCAAATCCCCTCAAAGACCCCAAAGATTTCTGCGTTGTCTTTTTCGGCTCTGCAATCTCTTCAAGATTTGAGATAGCGTTCTGTACCGCAGCATCCAACTGCTTGTTGATGTCCGCCTCAAGAGGTGCCCCGAATAAATCACGCAGACTGTCCCAGGATTGCCTGGCGCACGCGCTCAAAGCATCAACGCTCAGCTGATTAACTCGCGCTAGCTCCACAATCCGCTGGACATCCGCACGCCAATCAGGGCGCTTCTGGTATCCAAATCCCCGGCCGTCCCTGCCCATCCGGGCGGCGGCCGGCTCAATCTCATCAGCGTGCTCTTTTATCACACTGGTAATCGCAATCTTAAAGAGCCGCTTGCTATCTTCTTCCGGCAAGACATCAAGAGCTGGAGAGAGACCCGCGTCTAAGGCATAACTCGTTAGCAACCTAGCGCAAATACTATTAACCGTCCCGATGAACCCGCTCGATATGCGCTGAGCTTCATCCAACTTGTTGTGTTTTAGAAGTCGCAGACGAATGCGCTCACGCAACTCGGCGGCGGCCTTGTTGGTAAAGGTTGTCGTCATCAGCGCCTCGGGCGCGAGATCGGCCCGCAGCTTTTCGATCACCAGGTTGGTTAGCTTGTAGGTCTTTCCTGATCCGGCGCCGGCATGGATTATTTCAATACCCATCATTTAGCCCCCGCCCCTCATGCCGCAAAGTACGGAAAAATCACAAAACCAGCATTGAGGCTGCTGATAAAGCAATCCCTGCTCATCACCTTCGCTTTGGAGCTTCGCTCGCACCTTATCGGCGCTCAAGTCTTCTTCAGCTGCTAAAAACTGCTCGCGCATACCCCCGGTTTCAAGGTGCCCGCGCTTTAAAGTATCGAAGTGGTGTTCCCAGCTTCTTGTGCCCTTCTCCCAGATCTCCGCAAGCGAGTATTTTGAATCCAACGCCTCATCACCCAGAAGTGAGCTGTCACTGAGCAACTCGCCTTGGGCCAGCAAGAAATAGCCTCCTTGCGCCCATGAACCAGAGTCTGCCCGGCGCATCATCCAAGCATAGATAGCCAGCTGAAGCGCAAGCCCTTCGGTAATCTCATCTTGTCTGTACCTGCTCGCGCTGGACCATTTCAAATCAAGAACAAACGGGTTCCCCTGCCGGTCGCGCAGAATCAGGTCGACAATGCCGGTAAAGGGAATCCCACCCATGTCTCCTTGAAGTCTTT
>JAUVQD010000205.1 GCA_030598355.1 Actinomycetes bacterium | reverse complement strand
TTATTGATCCACAGTCAGCCGGCGGAGTGGCGTGGTGGGCGCATATTGGCGGTTTTTTCGCCGGGATGCTCTATGCGCGCTTTTTTTACAGGCCACCAAGAATGCGTATAAATTACTAGAGTGATGCAAGAGGAAGCTAAAAATGGCGCTTTATTACGGTTTGGGTTATAAAGGAAAGAGCAACAAAGCGATAATTAGGAATAGTCGGGGACACAAAAGGAGCAATTGTGGAGGAGAAAAAAGATCAGTCTGGCCCAGAGGAAAAGCCTCAAAGCGAGTCACCTGAGACAACCGTTCAATCATCACCGGTAAGTAGCGACACCGGGACAGAAGAGACTTCCACGAACATGGATCCTAAACTAGCCGCGCTTTTGGCGTATCTATTTGGCTGGATAGGTGGGCTTGTTTTCTACATAATTGAGCCCAAAAACAAGTACATTCGTTTTCACGCGCTGCAGTCGATCTTATTCAATGTTTCGGTATCTGTTGGCTTCATCCTCCTGGGCGTTGTCTTTGGCATTCTCGGTAGCATCCCTGGGGTCGGAGTATTGTTTGCGCTTCTCGGTGGTTTGGTCTATTTTGCTCTAGCCATCGGCTCTCTTGTCGTTTGGATCATGCTCATGGTCAAAGCCTACCAAGGCGAGAAATGGGTTTTGCCGGTTATAGGCGATATCGCCGAGCAGAATTCTTAAAAATTAGAATTACGTTTTAAACGCGTAAAAATTAAAAGCGCGACTCTAAAAGAGCCGCGCTTTTAATTTTCCAAATGAAAATCTCATTCTAAATTTGTACTTGGGTCTTAAGCTAGTGAAAAGTTTGATCCCGTGAACTCAGATCACTTAAGTTCCTAATTTGCTCCTCTATGGCCTGAATCTGAATATCTGCCACGAGGGTTCGTTTATCTTTGGCGTAGCTTTTTTTCAAATCTTCGAGCTTGGCTTTAAGGTGAAGCAGTCGTTTTTCCAGTAGTTCCGCCATATTGATCCCCTCCTATAAAATTTGTGAGCGGCCAATATCTAAGATCGCTAAAACGCTGCGATGATGCCGCTCTAGTCGCTAAAAACCATTACAACAACCCCGTATTCGAAAAAAACGATTAACTAAAAAAGATTCTAAAGCACAGTCTACACGTGATGAAAAGCCTATTCTGTCAGGCTCGAAGACATTTTATACCCCCAAGGGGTATTATGTCAAGTTGTTTACGCTTTAGTATTCTACACGAGAGACGAGGTCACGTACCTTGCCTCGAAGATTTGATGATATCCAGATCTTGCCTCGAGTGTCCACAAGGACAGCGTCGACTCGAGGGAGTCGCTCAACCAAATCTTGAGCTTCGCGCGGCGGCAAACCGGCAATACCAGTGGAAAGCGCGTCCGCAAAAGCTGCGCTTCTTTTAGTTACTATTGTAACGCTCATGAAGTTGTTGGCGGGAAACCCGGATTTAGGATTTAAGATATGAGAATAGCGACGGCCATTCTCAGTGAAAAACTGCTGGTAGTCACCGGTTGTACTAATGCTGCCCCGGCGGAGCTCAATGATACCGAGTAAACCTGGAGTTTTTTTGGGACGGGGGGATTGAATGCCAATAAGCCACGGACGATTTTGCGCCTTTGGTCCCTCAGCTTTAGTGCTGCTCACGGATGTCACAAGAAAACGCTTGAGGCCGCGCCGGCTCAACTCTTTAGCCGCGTCGTCAATGGCGATGCCTTTGGCAATGCCACCGAAATCGAGGCGCATATTTTCTTCAGACAAACGGACGGAACGCATTTGTCGATTGAAGACGATTTTTTCGAAACCAACTAATTTTGTTTTCTCATTGATTTCGGATTTCTTTGGCAAGCGCGACCCTTTATCAAACTGCCAAAGACTGGTTAACGGGCCAATGGTCGGATCAAAGTTGTTGTCGGTCAACTCCCAGACTTGCTTTGATGTAAAGATCGTATCCCACATTTCCGTTGAGACGGTAGTTGCTTTCAAAGAGCCGGCGCGCCGGTTTATTTTGGCAGTTTCACTGTGCTCGTCGAAGACATTCAGGCGCCTCTCAACTGACTTGATCTTAGAAAAAGCACCTTTAAGAGCAGCCTCTTTTGTCTTTTGACCCAAGTCATCATTGTCATAACTTTTGATAGTAATAACTGTATCCATCAGGAATTGTCTTTTTACTAAAGGAGACGGCTGTTTTTGACAGCCAAAGACAGTCAATGAAATTAGCAAGATGATCGCCTGGTAACGTTTTAAAATAATCACCACCGTTTTTTCTGTTCGCTCAGTTTATAATAATCAAGTTTACTTAATGTTTGAACTGGCAAAAGACTCAGAAGGGTTCGCAAGCTGGAATTAGGGTTTGGTTGACAACCAACTGTTATAGCATAAGATATTTTTAGGAAGAATCGGAGATGCTGTTTTGAAGATAGGTTATCCACAAGCTCTACTTTATTATAAATATTTTCCGCTTTGGGAAACTTTCTTCAACAAACTTGGCGCGGAAATCATTTTATCAGGCCAGACCAGCAAGAAGATCCTGAACATGGGGGCCATTGAGGCAGAAAACGAACTATGTTTGCCGGTGAAGGTTTTCTATGGCCATCTTCTGTCTTTGGTTGATAAGGTCGATGCGGTATTCATTCCAAGAATTGTCAGCGTTGAAAAAAATGCGTTTACCTGTCCAAAATTTCTAGGCCTGCCTGATATGGCTCGCGCCGTCGGCCATCAAGTGCCGCGAGTCATTGATCCTGTAATAGATTTGAGGCAAGGATGGAAACAATATTTAGACTCTGTAGTTGAACTGGGAAAAGAGTTCACTCCGAGTCGGGTCAAGATTCTCTCCGCCTATCGGGCGGGTGTGAAATCTTTGCATGAGTATAAGAAAAAAACCGTGGCCGGCGCGACGCCGATTGATATTTTTGATAACCATGAAGTTGACGATAGCGGTGCCGACATTAAGATCGGCTTAGCCGGACACCCATATAATATCTATGACAAATACACGAGCATGAACTTGATAAAGCGTATGCGTGAGATGGGAGTAGCTGTCACGACCGGGGAAATGATTGACGATCACACCATCGACCGCGAGGCGGCGACTTTGCCGAAAGACCTTTTCTCGACATATGAGCGCGAAGTAGTAGGCACTATTTTCCACTGGTCACGAAGGAATTTAGTTGATGGCATAATCTACATTCTGGCTTTTCCGTGCGGGCCGGATTCGCTAGTTCAGGCCCTGCTCGAGCATGAAATGCGCAAGGAAAATTCAACTGTACCAATGATGTCGCTCGTTATCGACGAGCACAGCGCCGAAGCCGGGTTTTTGACCAGAATTGAGGCTTTTGTTGATATGGTCAGACGGAAGAAACGTTTGAGTCAGCAGAAAGTGGGCTAAAGAAATGCTTACTTTTCCGCAGATGGGTAACTTGGAAAGACTTCTCGGCGATATTCTTGAGCGTCTTGAGGTCG
>JAUVQD010000013.1 GCA_030598355.1 Actinomycetes bacterium | reverse complement strand
TGATTGAGACGATCCTTTACAAAATAGCCATAGACTTCAGTTACAAAGGGGAAAGCGATAACCGCGATACCGACTATAATTAATAGCGTAGAAAAACGCCGCCGGTTTTTTTTGTCCGGTTGGTTGAAGCTCACATTTTTTAAAGTTGCCGCGGGATAATTAGAGATCGGCACGACCCTAGGATAGCAAAAACTAGAGGTCACGCCAAATGTTTCCTAGTAAATAAGTAAATTTTTCCACTTAGTGCGCATGCGGGAATTGGAGAAGGCTATCAGCTATGATAAAATTGCCAAGGTCAAGGAGGATCAGCATATGGGTAGGTATTCTAAAAAACAAATATTTTCGGTCGTATTTCTTGTCGCGATCGTTGCGGTCGTCGGCATTGTGAGTCAAACCATCGACTTAACCAAAATAAGTTTTGGTAGCAGTTCAAAAAAGAAAAAGACAGAACCCAAGAGTCAACCAGCAACAACCCAGAAGGAAGTCGTCAACGAGGAGGATGCTACGGATACACCAACAAATGAGGGACAGAGAGTAATAATTGAGACCGACAAAGGAACGATGATCATCGCGCTTCACGCAGACGTGGCTCCAAAGACAGTGGAAAATTTTGTCACGCTCATCCAGAAAGGTTTCTACAACGGATTGAAGTTTCACAGAATTGTACCGGGCTTTGTTGTGCAAGGCGGCGACCCGAATGGAGATGGAACCGGGGGACCAGGCTATCAAATCAAAGCGGAGTTTAATGAGAAGAAACATCTTCGAGGCACCGTCGCGATGGCGCGCAGCAGTAGTCCAGATAGTGCCGGCAGCCAATTTTATATTTGTATAGCACCGCAACCCTCTCTAGACGGACAATACACAGTTTTTGGTCAGGTCGTTGAAGGGGACGAAGTCATTGACAAGCTCGCCATCGGCGATGTAATGAGCAGGGTCTACCTTGAACCAACAAGCCCGGAATAGCAGCGGACCGGGACAATGACAGTTTTTTTTGATCTATATCTATTCGAAAAAGATTATGTTGAGGAGATCAAGAAAAAGGAAGAGCAGGAAAAGAGCGGGCCATCAGATAAACCTATTGAATATGAGATAGGTGCGACTTACTGCCGAAACATGACACGAACAACGCCAATCTTTTTCTATCAACTGCACGAGCTTATCGGGCTCTTAAAGGCCGGATACGCAGTTGGTGCCAGCCGTGAGCCGGGAAAAGAGCGATTGGGCGCGATAGATATGCCCGATGGCTCCATTCCAATAACAATTGAACTTGAGGGCGATGAGCCGTTAAAGGGAAGGTTTGTCGGGCCTGACGGCGAGGCACCCCAATTCGAATCAAGTAGCAAGCTGATGGCATTGGTCGATAAATACGCTTACAAAGCTAGTTCTGACTGACGCCGGCCCGGCCTCTTCTTTTTCCAAGAAAATAGCTGAAGGAAATCGCCGTTAAGACAACAGCCCCCGAGATCAGAGCAATCTTTGCCTTCTCACTTTTTACAACTGTCTTGACCGCCACGTTAACCTGATCAATCTTGTTCTTAAGATCTTCAAGTGTCACTTCGTTTTTTTCCACGGACATCACCACCGGGTCGAAGAATAAGCAACAAGACCGCCACAAGAAATAAGACCGCTCCGATTATTAGATAGGCTATCCATGTCGCGCCGACCAAAGTCGCTAGAAGCTGGAAGGCTCCCACTGCCAGAAAGATCAGGGCCAAGGAGAAAAGCGTCGCGCCCACTAGTGTTAAGGCCAGCCAAAAACCAACCTTCTTTAGCGGCCCGACGACGATATTATCAATAGTCGATTTAAGCTCTTGCCTAAAGAAGGTTTGAGTCAATTCAATAAGCTCGATGATAAGTTCGGAGAAAGATTTTTTATTTGTCGACATATTTTCATTTCTATCATATCACAGGCGCTTGTACCTTTATTTCTTTCCATAGCCGACAGAGGTCAAACTATACCTGCTTGGCATTTGTTGAAATATTTCATAAGATATTAACACTACATTAGATGATGGTGCTAAGAATATGAGCGGTACATTAATTCTAAATGCCAGCGCTGAACCTCTCAGCTTTATTCCTGTGCGCCGTGCCATACTTCTCGTTCTCAAGGAAAAAGCGGAAATTGTAGAAGAACATATTGAAAAACGGTTTCGCTCTGAATCAAAAGATATGCCTTTTCCCCTTGTGGTTAGACTCGTTAAATACATTCGCATCCCCCGACGTTGGCGGAGCGTAGTATCGAACCCCATACTATTTGCCCGCGATCAGTATACTTGCCAATACTGCGGTCGACACAAAAACGAGCTGCGCCGGAACGAAAGGTTGACAAGAGAACACGTTAAACCAATTTCCCGGGGTGGCTTAGACACTTGGGACAATGTGACGACAGCCTGCTCACGATGTAATCATAAGAAAAGCGACAAGCTCCCTTGGGAAGTCAAAATGTACCCTAAAGAAACGCCATCAGAACCCAGATACATTGCTATCGTGCTTTTGAGGACACGTGCCAGCGGAGTGCAAAAGCGGTATATCGAACCTTTTATGGGAAGCGAGTAACAAACCGCGTCAATCACTGTCCGCGGCTTTTTTCCCTATCCAAATCGTAACTGTTGTTCCTCGACGCGCCGACGCGCCGTCTTCCGGCCTTTGCTCCACAACTTTTCCGTAGAGTTCTTTTGCAGAAATGCCATCTTTCACCTGGACCGTAAAACCGGCACTCTCAAGTTCACCTTTGGCCGCTTTCTCACTTAGACCAATGACAGACGGAACATTCAGAAGAACGGGGCCCGTACTTATCCAAACGGTAACAGTTTCGCCCTTCAAGATGGAAACTCCCTGAGCGGGATCCTGACGCAAGACTTGCTCGGCAGCGATTTCCTCATCACTCTCTTCTTGCCGCTCCGCAACTAGACCCATGGAATCCAAGATAGATTTGGCCTCACCAAACGACTTACTTATCAGGTAAGGCACTTTCAGTGGCCTCGGCCCCTTGCTGACCAACAACTTAACCGACGTGCCTTTCTCGACTCTTACCTCGCCTGAAGGTTCATGTGAGATAACATAGTCATCGGCAATCGTGTCATTATAATCTCTTTGAATACTGCCGACGTTTAAATCGCGCTGCGACAATTCTCGCATTGCGTCGTTAAGAAACCTATTCGAAAGGTCGGGCACGGCGACCTTTTCTGTCCCTTTGCTCACGCGCAGAGTCACAATGCCGCCCGCAGGCAATTCTTTCCCGCTAACAGGTATCTGAGAAATTATTTGCCCCGCGTCGACCTCGCTATCAAAAACCCTGGTGCTAACCTCATATTTCAATTCGCTTTTGTCTAGAATCTTCTTTGCTTCCGGCACTGTTTTACCGGCAAGGTCGGGTACGACATTCTGCGCCGGGCGGCCGAGAAAAAAGCTCGTGGCCCAAGCCGTACCAGCGAAAAGAAGAATCAAAATCAAGATAAAGCCAATAATCCGGGCGCGCTTGGATCCACTCTTTTTTTTACGCTTAGAATTAATTTCACCAAGCGTATTTGGTAAAATCATCGTCTTGTCGCTTTCGGATTCTTCACCCGGCCCGGTGTAGCCACGCGAACCTTCTGAATAATGAGAGAGGTCATCGCGGAGCTCAAAGGCAGACTGATAACGATCTTCCGGCTTTTTAGACATAGCCTTCATAACAACGCGTTCAAGCCCGGCTGGTATAAGTGGATTTACCTCACTCGGTGGCACTGGCTCGTCTTGTATGTGTTTTAAAGCCACGGCAACAGGATTTTCGCTTTTGAAAGGAACTTTTCCGGTGGCCATTTCATATAGGACAACGCCAAGCGAGTAGATATCACTGGCGGAGCCAACATCTTCTCCTTTGGCCTGCTCCGGTGATAAATAATGGGCCGTCCCCAAAATAGCTCCGGTTTGAGTAACATTTGACGCCGATGATCGAGCGATTCCAAAATCAGTTACTTTTACTTCGCCCTCGTCAGTAATGATAATGTTGTGGGGTTTTATATCCCGATGAACAATTTGATTCTTGTGAGCAGATTGAAGCGCTGACGCTACTTTTTTGCCGATATCCACTATCTGGTCCGGGGCCAAAGCGCCCTTGTCTATGATAATTTCCTTCAGGTTACGACCAACTAGATATTCCATAACCAAAAAGTAGGTATCGTCTTCGGCGCCCCAGTCATAAACATTAACGATGTTCGGTTGATTTAGGTTGGCGGCTGCTTGAGCCTCGCGCCGGAAACGAGCAACAAAATTTTCTTCACCCGCATATTGAGCATGCAAAACTTTTACCGCGACGGTCCGGTTAAGGATTCGATCAAAGGCTTTATATACTTCAGCCATACCGCCACTGCCAATTTTTTCTTCTATGCTATATCGATCGCCAAAAATTTTACCTTTCATTTTTCAAAAGTGTAATCTTTTGTTTCCCCCCTAGATGCTTCGCTTAAATTCTGTATTTTGCTCGGTCAATAATACCTTGACGACTATCTAGATACAAGTAATAATTGCTGCTCAAAGGCCTTACTGAATACCGGAGCCAATGGCTTTTTCAAATACCTGCCGGGCTATTGGCGCTGCCGTTTGCCCGCCAAGGCCCCCTTGCTCTAAGAATACCGCGATCGCTATTTTTGGATCATCAGCCGGGGCGAATCCAATAAACCAGGCATGTGGAGAACTCTCTTTCCCGAACTCGGCCGTGCCGGTCTTGCCCGCGACCGTAATGCCTGTCAGCGCCGCCGCCCTTCCTGTGCCGGACAACACAACATCTTCCATCATTTGCGTGATCTGTTTTGATGTCTCTTTTGTAGTAGCATCAGCCCAAAGCCTTGGGCGTTGCGACCTGTAAACCAAATCATTTTCCTCTCCGACAGTATCGACGATAAAAGGACGATAAATCTTACCCTCATTTGCAACCGCCGCCGATATGAGCGCCATCTGTAGCGGCGTTACTAAAGTTTTGCCTTGACCGACCGCTGTCCAAGCCACCATTACTTTATCCATTGAACCAGGGGACGGAATCGAACTTTTGGCAACGGGCAATTCAAAAGGAGGGCTTTTGTCTATGCCAAACTTTTTTGCCGCATTCACTAGGCGCGGAGCGCCAAGATCCAGACCAACTTGAGCAAAAATCGTATTCGTCGATTTGGCAAACGCTTTTGCCAGAGACATTTTTCCAACATCTTTGTTGGCAAAATTTGTGACCTGACTGCCATAAACTTTTAACGACGCCGGACCATCATACATTTTATCGGGAGTCGCAATTCCTGAATCTAGCGCTCCCGCAGTAGTCACAATCTTAAATGTTGAACCTGGCGGGTATAGGCCCTGGGTGGCACGATTAAGTAAAAGCCCATCGGACGAAACAATCTCCTGCCATTTCTCATCAATCATATTTGGATCATAGGAAGGCCTGCTCGCCAGGGCTAAGACGGCTCCCGTCCGTGGGTCGAGCGCAACTATTGATCCTCTGTGACCCTCCAGCAGCTCCCAGGATTTCATTTGCAGGTCAGGTCTGATCGTCAAAGTCACATCGAGACCCCGTCTTTTTCTTTTCATCAGTGAATCCCGCCAATCATCAAAAGATCGGAAATGATCTTTGGCCGCCAACCACCTGGTCAAAGACGCTTCTAGCCCAAAACGGCCCCTGGTTGGTGAGTAATATCCCGTTACGGAAGCGAAAACTTCTCCTTCCGGATAAACGCGGTGGTAGATTTTATTTCTTTCTTCGCTACGAGCTAAAATCGTACCGTCGGCAGCCAGCAACTTTCCTCTCTCAATTGAAAACTCCTCGATCAGAGCCCGATGATTGCCTGGATGCGAGGCGATCTCATCAGAAAATGCCTGCCGATAAGTTAAAGCGATCAGCAAAACAAAGACGGAGGAGATGATAAATATTAATCCCCGTCTAACTCGAGTATTCATGATTTTGTCGAGAAATTGCCATGAGAAGTCCAACAATAATGAAGTTCGAGATCATCGAGCTGCCCCCGTAACTAATAAACGGAAGCGTCACGCCCGTCATCGGGATGAGTTTAATAATGCCTCCGATGATAACAAAGACCTGCACACCAATAACCGTTGTTAATCCCGCAGCCAGCAGCTTACTAAAATCGTTATTGGCGCTAAGCGAAATCTGAAAACCCTTGGCTAAAAAGAAAACATAGCCCAAAACAACGGCTGCAGAACCTGCGAGCCCCAATTCTTCACCTAGAGCTGAAAAGATAAAATCTGTGTGAACAGCCGGCATGCTTATTTGACGACCCAATAACCCCGCGCCGAGCCCAACTCCGGCCAACCCACCGCCAGCCAGCGAAAACAGTGATTGAGCGACCTGGTAAGAAGATCCGCTAATATCGGTAGGAAGCGGATTCAACCAAACATTGACGCGTACGGCAACGTGAGAAAAAAGATAATAGGCCGAAGTCGCCCCCAGCAGAAAGAGAAATATACCGACGAAAACATACGCGACTCGCCCTGTCGCGATATAAAGTAGGACAAGAATAAGACTGAAAAATATTAATGAGGAACCGAGGTCCCTTTCTAGAACCAAAATGGCTAATGACAAAAACCAGGTCAAAATCAAGGGCCCAAAATGGCGTATATGTGGCCAATAAAGTCCGATAAAGCGGCGCCGGCCTGTTGCCAACACTTCTTTTTTCTCACTTAAATAGGCGGCCAAAAATACTACCAGAAATATCTTGGCGAGCTCAGCAGGCTGAAAAGAATAACCCCCGACAATGAGCCATAATTTTGAGCCCCCGCGAACAGCGCCAAAAAATATTGGCGATAATAAAAGAACAATTCCGATTGTGCCCGCAATATATTTGTACTCGCTAAGATTAGCGGGGCGGCGGATAAGAAAACCGATAAAAACAATTAAGGAAATACCGATCAAAAACCACAGCTGCTGCGTTTCCGCGCTTGGATTCTCAAGAGATCGCAACTCGATTAAACCTAGCGTCGCTAAATACGCGCATATTGGAAAAAGCAGAGAATCGGCTTCCCTTGCCCCATAACGGAGAAAGAGATGCGCGATCAAAAGAGCGAATAGCAAGGAAACTGCTTTTAGTGGCGGAAATGAGAAGAACCCCGCTTGAGTGGCCCGAACAATAGCGGTGCCGGCATAGAAGATTAATGAAACCAGAATCAGACCCCATAATTCGGTGTTTCGACGGGCCGTGGTTATCAATTCACACCATTCTTGCCAAAAAGCCTGGAAAGCACGGTTCGCCGATCTGTCGACGAACGATCCGGCTTCGATTCGCTCGCGCCGTTAATATCTCCAATAACGACAGTAATATTATCCGACCCGCCTCGTTCTTTAGCAGCCTCAACCAATCGCTCACAGGCAGACTCTGGACTGCCTCCAGCAGCTAATTTACTGAGACTATCGGGCTCGACATGGTTTGTCAGACCATCCGTACATATTAATAGCCGATCACCATCTTCAAAGGTAAGTGAAAAAATATCTGGTTTAATCAACTTTTGGGTTCCGACCGCTTTCGTGATCACGTGTCTTTTCGGATGAGTCCGAGCTTCGTCTTGGCTTAATCCGCCGCTTCGAACAAGATCCCCAACGAGCGAGTGATCCTCTGTTAGCTGCTCTAGATTGCCGCCTCTTAGCAAATAAGCACGACTGTCACCTATGTGTCCGATCCAGATACGCTGCTTCTTCAAAACGGCGATCGTTAGAGTTGTGCCCATTCCGGTTTGTTGTGATTCTCTTGCCATTCTCAAAACCGCTGAATTCGCGTTAGCAAATATCTTAGCCAATGTGGCTTTCGGTCGACGCTCCATTGACGTTATTGCTTTGGACGCTTCCTCCAAAGCGATTTGACTAGCTAACTCTCCACCTTCGTGACCGCCCATACCATCGGCAACGCCGATAGCAGCTTCCGTCGCCAGAAAAGCATCCTCGTTATTTGGTCTGACCAATCCCTTGTCGCTTAGAGCTGCGTATTTCACATTTTATTCCTCAATTATCTCCAACTCATTGCGACCTATCTTTATGGAGTCACCAGCGGAAAGCTTATGATTGCCATGGAGCTTTTCCCGATTCACGTAGGTGCCGTTTTTGCTCTCTAAATCCTCGAGCACCCAGAAGCCTTCCGAGAAAGAAATGCGAGCGTGGTGATTTGATATTGTGTCATCGCTTAACCAAACCTCATTATCCCGTGATCGTCCGATCGAGACTACCCCGGAAAGGATGTATTCTTTTGGGTCAGCTTTGTTAGAGACAAGTCTGATCTTATAGCCGGGCAAAGCCTGGATATCGCTTTTTGCTTTTTCTCTAGTTATGACTACGAAGACCCAGATGACAAAAGTGTATAAGAGGCCCAAAAAGCCAAACTTAGCTACGAGCAGCCAGAGATTTATCAATCTTCAACCTGATACTCAAGGCTGACATCACCAAAAACTATCTCATCGCCGGCGAACAAATTTATTTGGCCGATCTCCTTGCCGTTTACGAGGGTTCCATTAGTGCTATCCAAATCATGCAAGCGATAAGTCCCTTCACTGCGTTCTAGTCTAGCGTGATATCGCGAGACGCCGGGCTTATTCAAGACTATATCGTTATCAGCCCGTCTGCCTATTGTTATGACCTTCTTTCTGAGTTGGACGCTAAAATCCAAGCTAGAGCTGTAAAACCGAACCTTGAGTGGAGTTTCCATTAAAGACTGAACTTCTTCTACGGAAATTGCCTGGGTGTTGTTTCCTGCAAAGTTGGAAACGTCTTCCTCAAGACGACCAACGACCTGACACTCGCCACTCTGAAGCTCCGGCTCAGAAGTGAAAAGTATTTTTATGTCACCTGTGAGCGAATAGTTCTTTTCTTTAACATGGGCTGTTAAGTAATCTTTCAGCTCATTTAGAAGAGCTGCTTTAAAGCCTTCGACTTGGCTAAAATCGGTGACCGCCAAGGTGACAGAGAAAATGTTGGGCGCATAGACATGAGCCACGCTTACTTGTCTCTTTCTGTCCATTTCAGCCGTCAATTTGTGAGCTAGTTCAACAGGTTCCAGAGCTGAGCTGAATTTTTTATTAAAAAACCCCTCAAAGAGATTTTCTAATCTTGTCTCGATATCCTTAAAAATTGCCATAGCTTAAGCTCGCGGACGTTTAGCAATGTGGAAAAAGAATATTGTGATGACCAAAAGAACTATAAGTGAAAAAGTCAGCGGTTGCAGAAATACGCGTTCAAAATCATATTCGATATTAAGGTATTCCGGAACCAAGCGATATCCCAAAACTAAAGAAGCGAAACCAATTATCAAAGCGAACCAATGACTCATTGCGGAACTTAAGCCTCGAATGAATGCGGTAATCCAGCCCGCTACCGCCCAAACAACTATCTGCCCCAAAATAAAGGGATGAGATGTGAAGAATGTGGTTAAACCCGATAGATCCGCTATCTGACCCTTAAATTTGACGACTACCGGCGCTATTTCCGGAGTCAGATTGATAGACCATACATAGCTTGTTTGACCTAGTATTTCCGCTAGCGCCAGCACTAGAGCTCCAGCCGCGGCCAGGAAAGCAGCCAAAACCGGTCCAAACGCCAGACCAGCGATCAGGGGGAAAACAAAGGGTATCCCAAGCCAGGCGAGCGCTGGAGCCAGAAATGGAACTATGGCGATATGAGGGTACGTCCGCCCAAGAGTCAAGAATAAGAAAATGAAAATCACAGCGCTCGCGCCACCCAGAAAAGGTGAGATTTGCCAAACGCCCGCGGAAATAAAAGCAAGAAGCGCTGCCAGACCAGCGGGTGGCAGAAAAAGAGCTAGAAAGAAAATCGCAACCGGAAAAAAGACCTTTAACGGTATTAGGGGAGACGGCATATAGACATTCGCCCATGATGCCACTAAGCCTGAACCGACAGCAAAAGCGGTCGCAATAGCCGTATCTTGATGTTTTCGAACCCAAGAATTTGAAGTTCCTCTGAGACGAAAAAGCCAGCCATCGTCTGAAGTCTCAATCGGTTCCTCAAGGTTCCCGACCAGGTCTGTCACTATATCGGCGATGTGTCCGTCGGTTTGCAGGAGCCTCTCCAGCCTTGTTTTCATCTCACTCGTATTCTGAAAACGGTCCTGTGGATCTTTCGATATCGCTTGGTTAATCACCTGGCCCAAAGCAGAGGGTACGCCTCTTTCTAACTCTTCAGCAGGTATGGGTGCGTCATTGAGAATTTTGTAAATTGTCCCGGCAGGTGTATCGGCAAAAAACGGTAGTCTGCCTGTGACCATCTCATAGAGGAGAACGCCAAGAGAGAAAATATCTGAGCGCTCATCAACCATTTCTCCGCTGGCCTGTTCGGGTGACATATAAGCAAAAGTCCCCACTACTTCACCCTCTGCCGTTAACCCGCTGGTTTTAGCGGCACTGCGCAGCCTGGCAATGCCAAAATCCATAACCTTAATTCGACCATCATCCAAAACACGCAGGTTTGCCGGTTTAATGTCACGGTGAATAACGTCATTTTTATGAGCAAAAGAAAGTGCCTCGCAAATCTGAATTGTGGCAGCTAGAGCCAAGTCGTTAGGAAGTTTTTTATATCTACCCAATAGTGCGGCTAAATCCTGTCCTTCTACAAACTCCATAATCAAGTAGTAGGAGTCATCTTTTTGCTCAAATTCAAAGAGGGTCACTATATTCGGATGATTAAGAAGAGCGACTGTTTTGGCTTCGCGCAGCGCGCGAACGGCTCGTTGACGCCCGGCAGGGATGGTCTTTATAGCGACTACGCGCTCCATCTTAGTATCAAAAGCTTTTACTACTTTGGAGAAACCGCCTTCGCCCAAAGACTCAATAATTTTATATCGTTCAAGTAGAAGAGTCGCTGTCTCCATTTTATGAACCTCGAGTACTCGCCTACCAAAGATTAGCTTATTTTAGGAGAAAAGGAAAAGTTTAGTGTCCTTAAGAAGTTTTTCGGCCGTGGTTGAAGATCTCAATGTAGTCTTCGGCGACTCTATCCCAGCTAAACAAGTCAGTCGCCATTTGATGCGCTGCCGCTCGAAACTTCGTCCCTTTGATGTCCGCATTTGCCAGAGTATCGGAGATACTTTGTGCAAGAGAAACAATGAATCTGTCATCGAGCCCTAAGTTGGGCTGGTTGATAAAGTAGCCGCTCATCTTTTTCCTGATCTCTTGATCGATCTCGGCCATGCCAAAAGCGTTCGTAATAATAGGATAGAGCCCGGAGGCGAGAGCCTCGACAGCGACCATACCAAAAGCCTCAGGAAAGATAGATGGAGCCACAAAAAGACTCGATGCCGCCAATATTTTTGCTAACTCAAGGTGATCTAGCGGACCTGTAAAAATAAATCTTTCTTCAAGGTTTTGAGCGGCTGCGCTCTCTAGATAGTTTGCAAAATTGCCTTCTTTTATCAGATTGGCGATAAAGCATTGCCCGACCTGGGGTGAGACGCTTTTTTCCAAGCGTTCCACAAGATCAACGACTAGATCCCCTTGGTTCGTCGCTAGTGCTGCCAATAGAGCCTCAAATATTTCTCTTTGATCACTGAAACCTAAAGCTAAAAAACGAGCATTTGGTGCTTCTTTCAATATTATCGGGGCCGCCAATATTAAGGCGTGAAGTCCTTTTCCGACCAAATATTTTCCGACAAACGCCACTATTTGATCGTTCCGCCAATCTATCTTAGTCAAAACGTCTATCAAGTCGCTATCAGGCGCTCGGCGCTCATAAACGGCGAGTGAGCTCAGCTCTTCATCGAGTAGCCTACGATTGCCAGTGGAAACAACGGTATTTAGCGCTTCTTTTAGCCCCGCGCTTTTACCAAATACCTTGCGCTCTTTTAGATCGGCCCGCAAATGATTAATATCATTGTTTTCAGGGCGAAATATAGATAACTCAACGCCGGGATAGACAATGTTTGCGTCTACTTTTTCATGGCCGGACTCCACCAAGTAATCGTTTAGCTGATTACCAAGAAAGTGGCTTGAAGCCGAGACTGAAGCAGCGCGATCAAGCCCATAAATAGAGAGGTCCTTGAGTTTCTGCGATCGTCTGGCGCTATAGTTTAGTGCACTTCCATGAATAGTGACGTGATATGCCACCCCTACCGCCTCTGAAAGATTCCTCGCCACCGCCGGCGAGGCAATTAGGTGATGCGCTTGGACGAGATCGAAAGGAAAAGACCGATAGACCGCCAAAACCGCAGCGGAGGTTCGATCGACATAGTTAGCCAGCTCTGTTTCGTCTAGCTGATGAAACTCCCGGGTCGTAAAGCCAACATAGTCATCTAGAACGTAGACCGGCAACAATTCGCCTATGCGCGGTCGAAAAAGATGTACTCTCCCGGTTCCACATTGATCACAATTAAAGATCCTGAAGAAATGAGTATTGTCGGCGTCAAAATCATAGCAATCATTTATGAAATCAAAATTTTGCGGTTCAGGTTCCTGGCAGAACAAAAATACTTCGTGCCCGCGCTCAGCTAAAGCAGATGCCAGGTTGGCCACATAGATATTGCTACCAGTGCCAGAGAGCAAGTAACCATGAATAATCGCTATCCTCATAACGGATGGATACCCGATTTGAACTTAATTCATATCAGTTACTTGATATGAATAGCTAGTATAGCGATGTCATCAGCCAAAGTGTAGCCAGAAAAATCCTCT
>JAUVQD010000105.1 GCA_030598355.1 Actinomycetes bacterium | reverse complement strand
TGGGTGTGTCTTTCAACCCATCGCGTTTCGGGTCTTCCCCGATCGCTTCTAAAATCATTGTAACGGCAGTCTCTATCTTTTTGCTATCCACTCATTCCTCACCCCTTACAAAATCTTCCACATGTTCAATATACGCTTGGCGCAGTCTTAGTGTGACTGGCCCGATTTCAGTACCCAGCGATTGCTTGTTTATTTTTGTTATCGGGATTATCCCCGCTGAAGTTAACGTTAAAAAAGCCTCATCACAGTCGAAAAGCGCCTCCGGGTCAATTGATTTTTCCTGGACATTGAGTCCGACCTTATTCCCCAACTTAATTACTGTCTCTCTGGTTATTCCCGGCAGTATGCCATCTGAAATCGGAGGCGTAACCGGGTTTCCGTTTTTAACAAGAAAAAAGTTGCTTACCGTACTTTCCGCCACCAATCCCTCTCTGTTTAACATCAAAGCCTCATTCGCTCCGGCCTCAACTGCCTCCCGTTTCGCCATAATATTGTTGAGAAAATTACCCGACTTGATCAACGGATTGATAGCATTAGGATCATTCCGCCTGGTCTCCGCAACTATCAACGACCAGCCTTTAGTAAACACTTCCGGAGCGTAGAATGGAAGGGGCCGCAATTGAAAGACAAGGGTTGGATCGGGCGCTTCAGTCGGGAAAATACCGGCTCCGCCGACGCCCCGGCTAACCACTACTCGAATCATTATGTCTTTGGTCGGCGATTCCGTCTCTAAGAGCCGGTCGATCTCGTTAATCAAGTCGGCTCTAGCTAGTGGAATCTCTATGGCCGACAAGCCCGCGGATCTCTCAAGCCTATCTAGGTGTTCCTGGAGCTTAAAGGCCCTCCCGCCATAAGTCCGCAAGGTTTCAAAGACAGCGTCACCATAAAGCCACCCTCTATCATTTATTGAAACAAAGGCTTGATCCTCTGGAAGGATGCGACCATTTATGTAGGCAAACAACCGTGTCTCTCCTCCGCTAAAGTCGTCGCTTGAATTAGAGCTTCCGCTTTATACAGGCTCTCATAAAACTCTCTTTCCGGGTCAGAGTCAGCGACAATGCCGGCACCAGCCTGAACATATGCCGCCCCATCCTTAATGACCAAGGTGCGAATGATAATATTGAGATCTATGTCACCGTTAAACCCTAGATAGCCCATCGAACCAGTGTATGGACCACGTTTAACCGGCTCAAGCTCCTCAATGATCTCCATAGCGCGCACTTTAGGGCAACCAGTTATTGTGCCGCCGGGGAAACACGCACGCATAAGATCAAAATTATTGCACTCGGAACGGAGTTTACCGGAGACATTGGAAACAATATGCGAGACATGGGAATAACTCTCTGTAGTTAGCAATTCATCTACTTTGACCGAACCATATTCGCAAACGCGGCCGAGATCGTTTCGCTCCAAGTCAACCAGCATAATGTGTTCAGCTCGCTCTTTTGTATCAGCAGTCAGTTGGTGCTTCAATCGACTATCTTCGACCTCATCTCGCCCCCGTCTGATTGTTCCCGCGATTGGCCTAGTTTCTACCTCTCCTTGCGTCGCTTTCACGAGGCGCTCAGGCGAGCAGCTAACGAGATGCCAATCACCAAAATCAAAAAAACCGGCAAACGGTGAAGGATTCAGCTCGCGCAATATTGAATAAATGGCCAACGGCGACGAACGCACCGGTGTAGCAAGTCTTTGAGATAAGTTCACTTGATATATATCACCGGCCTTTATGTATTCTTTAGCCTCGCCGACAACTTTCATAAATTGTTCTTTGTTAAAATTCGAGGTCCAATTAGTTTGCCCGCCTCCAGAGCCTGCTCTTAACGGCTGCAGCGGTTTGTTAAGCTCTTCTATAATGCCCGAAAGACGTTCCTTGGCTACTCTATACGGAATCCCCCAGGCGCCATCTTCGTCAGCCATAACCATGGCTTGGGCCTTTTCCTCGACATGATCGAAGACAAGAAAAATACTGCAGAAGAAAAAGATACTGTCAGGCAGGTTAAGATCGTCTAAAGCCAGATTTGGCAGGTTTTCAACATACTGATTCATATCATAGCTAAGATAGCCAGCTGCCGCGCCGCAGAACCCCGGTCTCTTAGCTACCTTGAATTGATTCAGAACTTGACGCAGAGCATCAAAGGGGTCACCACCGGCCAGTCTTTCCCCGGCAATATCGATGACTTGAATTCTGCCACTTTTGGCCCTGAAGATGGTGTGCGGCTCGAGCCCGATAATCGAATAACGAGCAACACGCGGTGGGCCATTGACGCTCTCCAGAAGAAACGAGTTGGGTTTATAAACCTTCTGATAGGCATCGAACGGCGATTGCCAATTGATCGGCGCCGACACTGGAATCAAACGCCGACTCTTGACACGCTTAGCGGTTTCACTTGTATCCGGCGCAAAAGTCATCTTAATATATGCCCTCTAATTGGGGGGCAGAGACCAATGCGAACGGACGCGAGATCACACCGCGGCTCAAATATAAGAAAGCAAGTCGTTCCTTCGTTCTAAGGCAACGTCCCATCCTTAGACACTTAACGCGTAATCTCTACTCTGCCTTAATATAGAAATATCATAAAAACCTTGTGGATACCAGACAATTCTTGTCAGTGTTCTCGCCCCGTGGGCGGGGATAAGATAGAATCTAGCTTGTGAAAAATCATAAACAAAATAAGAGTGACGGGCAGATTCAAAATAGCACCGAAAAATTGATTAACCATCCGATTATTAAAAATCTGGCAGTCCTGTTTTCGCAAGCCGGTTTTGAATTGTATTTAGTGGGTGGAAGTGTAAGAGATTCTCTCCTGGGCCGATTACACGATGATTTTGATTTTGCCACCAGCGCCACGCCCGAGGAGACTCTTTCTGTCATAAGGGGCTTCGCTGATAATGTTTGGCAGGTGGGAATCGCCTTTGGCACCATTGGATTCTCTAAGGCCGGCAGTACTTTGGAGGTTACGACTTTTCGCGAAGAGAAGTACATAAAAGACAGCCGTCACCCTGATGTTACTTTTACTTCGAAAATAGAGACAGACCTGTCACGTCGTGATTTCACAATTAACGCGATGGCGATTAAGCTCCCCGAAGGCATATTTATCGATCCTTTCGGAGGTCTTTCTGATCTAGCCGCCAGCCGCTTAGCCACACCAATTGACGCAGCGGAGAGTTTTGACGACGATCCATTGCGAATGCTCCGTGCCTTGCGTTTCATCGGCACTCTCAATCTTGAGCCCGACAAGGCGGTTATTGACGCGATTATGGCCTTAGGTGATCGATTGCAGATCGTTTCCAAAGAGCGTATCCGCGATGAGCTGATGAAGCTTTTACTTTCAGACCAGCCCGGACCGGCGATATTAGCGATGGTCTCGACCGGGCTAGCAGCCTACTTTCTACCTGAAGTCGAAGAAATGGGCGCCCTAAGAGACCCTTCCCACATGCACAAAGATGTGTTGAAGCACACGATTCAGGTTCTGATGAACGTTCCTCCAAACCCGACGCTGAGGTTAGCGGCCCTCCTTCATGATATCGGTAAGCCGCGAACAAAAACTGTTGAGGCCGATAGTGTCCACTTCTTTCACCATGAGGTCGTGGGATCAAGGATGGCAAAACGCCGATTAAAAGAACTTAAGTTTCCGACCAAGACAATTGAGGAAGTTGTCGAGTTGATCGAGTTCCATATGCGCTTTCATACTTACAGGCTAGGCTGGACAGACAAGGCTGTACGCAAATATGTTCGAGAAGTGGGCTCGGAACGTCTCGCACAATTGAGTACGCTGGTCAGGGCCGACTGTACAACTCAGAACCCATATTTGTGTGAAAAGTACGGCCGTCTTTTAGACGAGTTGGAGGCACGTGTCGCGGCGCTTGAGGCCGAGGAAGAATCTGCCGGAATCCGACCGACGATAGACGGAGGTGAAGTCATGACTTTCCTAAAAATTAAACCGGGCCCAACCGTGGGTAAGGTACTTAATATGCTGCTTGAAGCCAGACTTGAAGGTAAAGTAACTACGAAAAAAGAAGCCTTTGCTTTAACGAGAGAGTGGGCCAAGGAGAACTTAGGGATAGAGCCTTAACCGCGATTTTTTGTCTTGGCTTCTTCTGATTTATCGGCGCTTTTGCGTTTGACAACGTCGGTTAGTGCCTGTACTTGTTTATTAAGATTCCCGAGCTTACCAGCCAAAACCACCAGATAGCCAAAGAAAATCACCCAAATCCCAATATAGGCGGCGGCCACATAAGGAATGGCGGTTTCAAGAGAGATGTTCTCCATATTCATTAACCCCCGATCTCATTTTTTAAGATTTCGATATCTTCGCTCACATTTTCGATACTCGTCTTAACCATCAACAACGCGGCAAATAGCGTAAAGCCCGCTAGCAGCGCGACTATAACTGTGTAACCCATATTAGGTTCTACCCCTGGATCTTTTAGTGAAAAAACAACCGGATGAACGGAACGCAGAATTCTCGTCGACATCATTGTGAAAACTACGGTCGCGTAACCGAGAATACCGATAGACGCTGAGAACCTCGCTCTCTCTGTTTGCGTTTCAACCGAAGATCTCAAAACAAAGTACGCTCCATAGAGCAAAATGACTACCAGGTAACTAGTTAAACGCGGATCCCACGTCCACCAAACACCCCAGGTTGACCTCTGCCAGATAATACCCATAACCATCAGAGCAAAGCCAAATACCAGCCCGAGTTGCGCTCCGACATAAGCCCAGACATCCCATTTTAGATTCTTAGTGACAAGGTAGGCAATGGAGGCGACCAAAGTTACACCAAATGCTACCCCTGACGTAATGGCCATGGGCAAATGGAAATAGAAGATTTTTTGCGTAAATCCGATCCTTTGAACTTCAAGCGGCGTTATATAAAAAGTACCTATTAGTCCAGCTATCGTGAGAACAGCTGATATCGCCGCCATTGCGTAAATCAATCGTATTCGAAATGACACGAGCCTCACTCTCCCAAAACATAATCGTAGATCAAGGCGATTACTACGAAAAACACTATATCATAGGCTATTAGAATTTGCATTGAGCTGCCGACTAGTTCTGCAGCTCTTGCGCTTACTTCGCCGCCCATCATCGCGCCGCTTATTATAACCGCCGGAGCCAACACAGGCATTAAAAGCGGCAACCCCAGAATCGGCAAAAGCAGATCGCGCCTCTTCGTGTTGGCCGCAAGGGTGGCGACAAACGTTCCCACCCCGGCAATACCGAAACTGGCCAAAGCCAGACCAAGTAAAAAAGGACCCATGTGGCTCCAATATATATAATACGGATAACGTATAAAGAAAACAGTGAAAATCGGCACCGCGGCCAGCTCAACTACTGTAATAAAAATCGAATTGCCCAACATCTTGGCGATATAAATAATTGAGCGATCAACCGGGCTCAATAACAAGCCGTCCAGGCAACCTTCATCTTTTTCGTGAACAAACGAGCGATTCAAGCCCAGA
>JAUVQD010000147.1 GCA_030598355.1 Actinomycetes bacterium | reverse complement strand
CTTTTCGATTTCTTGTCGACCGGCCATGACGTGCTCAATGACAGTTTCTTTAATACCGAGCTTGCCTGCTTGCGCCACTCTGGTGCTGCCTTTAGCTAAGCTGGAATCATCCTGTCTTTTGGTGCCAAAAGCCACATCAGTTTGAATCTTTTCAATCCATCTATTAAGTAGCTTGATCTTGATCGTCATCCCAGACGCTATTTTTGCTCCACTCTTAGGGTGAAGTCTTATGTCGGCGCTTGTGTCAATTCCAAGTTCTTCAACTGCACGGCCAACCTTACCTGCTACGACCCACACCTTGCGACGTTTTCCATTCACGTCTAAAACAACACGTTTAGCGTGTCGCACGCGAACCTTGGCCCCAGAAAAGAGTAGGCTGTCGGAGGTCGGTTTGACCTGGTCATGAGAAGAAACTTTGATCTTCTTCTCTTTGAGCAAGTCAGAAACTTTGCCGGCTTTTGTGATTATTCGCCGACTCTGGCCGTCTATTGTGAGTGTTACCTCTTTACTTGCTAATGTATTTGCTGTGACTATGAGAAGTATTATTGCGGAAATTGCTGCGATTAAGAGTTTGAATCTTGGAGACGTAAAACTAAAATTTGCTATGTTTACCTTCACGGAATCACTCCCTTCTAAAAAATATCGTTCTAGACACGGAACCTCGACATTCTAAAGTAAAGGTCCGCTCATTGCAAGAAATATCTGATTTTCATCTCGCGTCGAAAAGTGTTTGATCGGAAAAATAATCACCAAAAAGTTTATCGGCATTGCTCGTCGTTTCTTTAATCAATGCCTCCAGAGGCATCTTTTTGATCTCTGAGATTTTCACAGCTGTAAAGCGGATATAGGAAGGTTCATTGCGCTGACCCCGCCGCTCCTGGGGCGCGAGGTAGGGAGAGTCAGTTTCCAGCAAAAGTCTATCGATGGGAATCTCTGCCGCTACGGCCCGAAGGGGGCCGGCATTTTTGAATGTGACGACACCTGTTAGTGAAATGAAGCAGCCGAGCTCCAGAAAAGCGGGCAGGTGATCGACGTTGCCGGAGAAACAGTGAAGAACCAAATTGGCCGGTCGGGTTTCGTCGAGAATTTTAAGCAGATCCTCATAAGCGTCCCGGCAGTGGATAATTAGCGGCAAGCCAAGTTTTGACGCTAGGTCAATGTGGCGCTTGAAACCGTCTATCTGCGCTTTCTTGGTTGCTTTTAAGTTATGGTAGTCAAGTCCGGTTTCACCAACGGCCACCACTTCGTTTTCTTTTCCTATTTTGCCTAGGTATTTTATCAAGGCTTCATCGACGGCTACAGCTTCATAGGGGTGAATGCCGACGGTCGCGAAAACCCCCGGATTTGCCGTTGCGATTCTTAGGGCCTGGAGAGCCGAATCTAGATTGATAGCGACCGAAATAATGCGTCCGACCCCAACGGTTGTCGCTCGCATAAGTACGTCAGGCACGTCGAGCCGATCAAATAAATCTATGTGAGCGTGAGTGTCGACTAGAAAGGGCTTAATCAACTTTCGACTCTTGGAAAAAGCGGAGCGCCTGGCTTGATTTCGGGTTGCTCTGTTAGTTTCCCCCATTTAAGAAAATCTTTAAATGGTTGATCAGTGGGCTTGGTGTCTAAGCCCAGCTGTTCAAAGATTAACTCTGAAGTAGCTGGCATAAATGGGGCAGTTAGCAAGGCCGCTATGCGTATTACCTCAGCTAGTCCCCAGAGAACTTCTTTAAGTTCTTTTTCCCGGTTTTCCTTCTTCAAATTCCAAGGTTCGGATTGGTCAACAAATTTATTTCCCGCCGCTAGCATATTCCAAATGCTTTCCAAGGCAGACTTTGTGTCTAAATTTGCCATGTTTTCCTTATATTCAGAGATGGCAGCGGTCGTTTTAGCCGCGAGTTCTTTGGTCAGGTTGGGCTCAGCCGGAGCCGCTGGTATCCGGCCGCCGAGAAAACGGTTGATCATGGGTAGGGTCCGGTGGATGAGATTGCCAAAATCATTGGCCAGGTCATGATTGGTTCTTCTAACCAAAGCCTCATAGGTAAATTCGCCATCTTGACCGAGTGGTACCTCGCGCATAAGGAAATAACGGACAGCATCGACCCCGAGGTCGTCGGCGAGTTCGTGCGGGTCGACTACCTTGCCGCGCGATTTCGATATTTTTTCCTTGCCAAGGGTCCAAAAGCCGGTCGCGACAATTGTTTTCGGTAGTTCAACGCCGAGAGCCATGAGCATGCTTGGCCAAATGACGGCATGGAATTTCAAGATATCTTTTCCGATAATGTGGACCGGTGGCCAAAAGTCGAAGAATTTTTTCTCATCTTGCAAATATCCGACGCCGGTCAAGTAATTGATGAGAGCATCAAACCAGACATAAACAACATGGTCGGGATCGAACGGTATTGGTACGCCCCAACTAAGAGTCATTCTGGAAACCGCGATATCCTGGAGGTCGTCTTTTAATAAACTAACAACTTCATTTTCTCTGACCTTTGGTCGGATAAACTCGGGGTTTGAACGAATGTGTTCTAGAAGTTTCTTTTTATATTTTGAGGTTTTGAAATAATAACTTTCTTCCTTGACCCAATCGACTTCTCGTCCGCAATCGGGGCACTTTTTGTCTTTGAGTTGGCTTTCCGGCCAAAATGTCTCCTCATGGACACAGTACCAGCCTTCATAGAGGCCTTTATATATATCTCCTTGATCAAGAAGGCGCTTAAATATTTTTTGCACAACGGCTTGATGGCTGGCTTCAGTAGTCCGGATGAAATGGTCGTTTGATATGGCGTAGCGATGCCAAAGGTCTTTATATGGGACGACCATTTGATCAACGTGCGCCTGGGGTTCAAGATGCTTGGCTTTGGCCGCCTTCGCGACTTTTTGGCCATGTTCATCGGTGCCGGTGAGAAAAAAAACCGCATCGCCGTTTTGTCGGTGGAATCGAGCTAAAACATCAGCCACTACTGTTGAATAAGCATGGCCTATATGCGGTACGTCGTTTACATAATAGATAGGTGTTGTTACATAAAAGGTGTGTCCCATTCGATATTTATAGTAACCGAAGCAACGAAAGATTGCCAGGAGAGCTTAAAGGCCTGAGAAGAACGGGCCGATAAGATATTTAGAGGGAAATGCGGGCTAAGCTGAATTGTTTATTCATGGCTAAAATAAGTGAACTAAAATCAAAACTAGGAAAACACGGAGTGACTGTACGTTTGCTCATGTTTTCCGTCATCGCAATTTGCGGAACTTCTTTTGCCACTAGTCTGGCTCTAAAAACTTCATGGGAAGGCCTGGCCTTCCAGTTTCTCCTAATTCTCGTGGTAAGCTTAGGGATAATATTTGTCTATCTCCGAGAGCTTTTTGTGAAACCGATTGGTGAGGCAATTGAGGTTACTCGACAGATAGGGAGCGGGAAACTAGATCAGCGAATTAAGGTTCGTCGCCATGATGAAATTGGCCGCCTGGCTACATCGATCAATCAAATGACGGACATGCTCGACCAAAGATTGACCGAAGTATCGCTCTTGAGCCAAATCAGCCAGGAATCTACATTAAGTCAAAATACTGACAGCGTATTGAGTTTGATTCTTGATAAGGCTGTTACTTTCCAGAAAGCCGACGCCGGATCTATCATGTTGGTTGATAAGAAAAACGGTGATCTGGTGGTGAAAGCCGCCAAGAACCTTGATCCAGAGGTGACCGATAAAACTCGGATTTCGATGGGCCAGGGGATAGCCGGTTGGGTGGCTCAGGAGGGCCGACCGATTGTGCTTATTGATGGCGTTGGATCAAATACGGAATTCAAGGGTCCGGCGAAGGTCAAAAACGCTGTATCCTTGCCGATTATGCTTGATGAAAAGGCGGTCGGAGTTCTAAATCTTAGCCATAAGGACGGCTCCAAGGGGAAGAAGTTTAGCCCAAGTGACCTTGATTTTCTAATGACTCTAGCTAACCACGCGGCGGCGGCGATTAATAACGCGCAGCTTTTTGAGGAGCTACGAGGAAACTATTTCAGCACTATTCAAGCGCTTGCGACTGCGATTGACGCGAAAGACCCCTACACACATGGTCATTCCGCGAGAGTAGCGGAGTACGCGATAGCTGCGGCCAAGGAGCTCGATATGACGATGGCGCAAATGGAATCTATACAGGCGGCCGCTTATCTTCACGACATAGGTAAGATTGGGATCCCCGGACCTATTTTGACTAAACCCGGCAAATTATCGGACGAGGACTATAAGATTATCAAGACCCACCCCTTAATTAGCGCGCGCATTCTTTCGCCTGTCAATTTTAATGGCGACGTTCTCGCGACGGTCCGCCATCATCACGAGCGTATTGATGGACAGGGTTATCCAGATCGACTTAAGGCAGACGACATTATCTTGGAGGCTAGGATACTGGCTGTTGCCG
>JAUVQD010000145.1 GCA_030598355.1 Actinomycetes bacterium | reverse complement strand
GATCGGGATGAGCAGTTTGGTGTCGTGCTCAGGACCAAATATTACAACCAGCGTCACAATGCGCTGTACGTGGAATCATAAATCTTTTCACTCTAGGTCACCCCCTTGCAAAAACTTTACCCATAATATATTTTCTAACTTATTTCACTCTTTTCTGATGTAAACATATGACTACAACACTCAAAATTTCTAAAAAAATCACGGCAACAACTCGTAATCTTCTCGTGATTCAAAGAATAAATTACATTTTGACCACACCTTCGCGCATCGACTAGCTCGGCATTCTTCAGGACCGAAAGGTGTTTTGATATGCACGACTGTGATACCTGAAACAAATCAACCAGCTCGCTAACGCAACGAGGCTTCTCCTCAAGATGCGTCAAAATCTGTTGACGTCGACTATCCGAAATAGCTTGAAAAAACTTAGAAAAACATTCATTCATTATTAACACCTTATGAGCATATACCCATAAGTGAATATAATAAACAAATCAGACAAAGTCAAGAGGAGATGAGTCTGGTTTCTGTGACAACAACGTTCACGGCAATGTCGTGTTCGGCTATCGGGAGAATATCAATTGTTTGAATGTCAAAGGTTACCCCGGCTGAGAAAGCTGGTGATGCGCTGAGAAAGCGGTCGTAGTAACCGGCGCCATAACCAAGGCGATGGCCATGAAGATCGAAAGCCAGGCCCGGCACAGTAATGAAACTAATCTGCTCAGGTGCGATCTCGCGTGTTTTTGGCTCAAGGATGCCAAACGGGCCGGGAACGAGATCCGCGATATCTCCGGTATAAGGGCAAAACTCCAATCGGGATTCGTCACTGTTAACTCGAGGCAGGTAGACTCGCTTGCCGACCTCAAGGGTTTCGGCAATCAGCATACGCAGATCGATTTCGTTCTCAAGGGAATAAAAAAGCCCAATATTAGTTGAACCTTTATAGGCATCTAGCCTAACAACGCTTTCGATTATTCTCTGAGACGCTTTAGCTCTTTCTCTCTCCTCAAGACCATCCCGACGTTCAAGAAAAAGTTGCCGCAGACCTGATTTCGAAATATCCAACTTAAGCGTAACCTTTCCCGAATCAACCCTTCTCCTGTATTATAACCCTATGATTGAGGTACGAGATATCTACAAAACATACGGTGACATTGAAGCCGTCAGAGGCGTTGACTTTACCGTTCACGCCGGGGAGATCTTTGGTTTTCTCGGGCCTAACGGAGCCGGGAAGACGACTACGATAAATATTCTCTGCACCTTGATCAAGCCCACCTCGGGTTCTGCGTCACTTGCCGGTTATAATGTTGTCGACGATGCGGAAAAAGTCCGGTCTTCTATCGGGATAGTCTTTCAGGATCCGAGCCTCGATGAGCGATTAACTGCTCATGAAAACCTGGAATTTCACGGCATGATCTACGGAGTTCCCAAAGTCGATAGAAGAGGGCGAATCTCTAATGTTTTAAAGATGGTTGAGCTTTGGGATAGACGCGATGATATAGTGAAGACCTTTTCTGGCGGGATGAAAAGACGCCTCGAAATTGCCAGAGGCCTTATGCACAATCCCAGAGTACTCTTTCTTGACGAGCCAACGCTCGGTCTTGACCCTCAGACCCGGAACCGAATATGGGAATATATCCGTGATCTTCGGCAAAGAGAGAACATCACAATTTTCTTGACGACCCACTACATGGACGAAGCTGAAAATTGTGATCGCATCGCCATAATCGATAACGGTAAGATTATCTCACTCGATACGCCGGCTAAATTAAAATCAATGGTCGGTGGAGATGTGATCACACTTAGTACTTCAGATAATAAAGTAGCGATAGAGGAGATCAAAAAAAGCCATAGCATAGAAGCACTTGAGCAAGATTCAAAAATAGTCCTCGAAGTACCCGACGGCGAAGGTTTTCTCGCCAAACTTGTCCATTCAATCTCGGTCTCAATTGACTCGATAAGCCTGCGGAGGCCTACATTAGACGATGTCTTTCTTAAACTTACCGGCCGCACGATGCGGGAAGAGACGATGGGCCCGCTCGACTCATTCAAAGCTCAGGTCAGGATGAGGCGCTGATATATGCATAATTTACGCGCTGTCTACTCAATTTGGCTAAGGGATCTCATTCGCTACCGGCGAGATAAGTATCGCCTTATCAGTTCTCTTGCACAGCCGGCACTTTTTCTTTTTGTCTTTGGTAACGGCTTGGCTCGGGGCCTAGCTATAGACGTACAGAGAACTGGCGGCGGTCAAGAAAGTTATGTTTCCTTTATTTTCCCGGGGATTATCGGTATGACTCTTTTATTTACTTCGGTCTTCACAGCCGTGTCGATAGTTTGGGATCGTGAGTTCGGTTTTTTAAAAGAGGTAATGGTCGCGCCAATCTCAAGGTGGTCTATTGCTGTTGGAAAGGCGCTCGGCGGGAGCACCGTTGCTCTTATTCAGGGAGTGATAGTTTTGTTGCTCGCGCCTTTTTTAGGGTTAAAACTTTCATTTTTGACGCTGATCGCCTTAATACCGCTGATGTATCTTATATCAATTTCTTTGACTTCAATGGGGATAGTAATCGCGGTGAAAATGGAGACAATGGAAGGCTTTCAAATGGTCCTCAACTTCCTGGTGATGCCGTTATTTGTCCTTTCCGGCGCTATGTTTCCCCTCTCGAGCCTGCCGCCCTGGTTGTCGGTTCTGACCCGTGTTAATCCTTTAAGCTATGGCGTTGACGCCTTAAGAGGATTAATGCTCGGACCGTCTTTGGCCGAGTTTCCTCTAGGTTTTGATGTGATGCTTCTCTCAATTTTCGCGGTTATTATGATGTTCTTCGCCGTTTTTCTCTTTAACCGGACTTAAAGCATGGAGAAAGAGAACCTTAGATTTCAGATTCCTTCAGTCGACAAAGTACTGAACGATCCCCACATTACTGAAGCTACGGCAGGTCTGCCGAGGCCGGCTGTGGTCAACGCGATCAGGATTGCTCTGCAAGGTTTTCGTCTTCAAATCAGAGAGGGACAGTGGCCTAAAGATAAAAAAATAAGCATGGAAGAGCTGGCGCCGCTAGTTTCTGACGCAGCGCGAAGGAATTTGAGGCCGGCCGTCAAAAAAGTAATTAACGCTACGGGTATTGTTATCCATACTAATCTTGGTCGCGCGCCTATGGCTCAAGGTGCGGTTGAGGCGATGGAGACAATCGCCACCGGATACAGTGATCTGGAGTTCGATCTGGAGGCCGGGCACAGGGGTTCTCGTGCCGTTCTTGTCGAATCACTGGCGGTGGCCTTGACCGGTGCCGAGGATACGCTGGTAGTTAATAACAACGCGGCTGCCGTTTTTCTTATTCTGGCTGCGTTTGCCAAAGAGAAAGAAGTAGTCGTTAGCCGCGGCGAGCTCATTGAAATCGGCGGTTCATTTAGATTGCCTGAAATCATGGCTGCCAGCGGGTGCATACTACGAGAAGTAGGGACAACCAATAAGACGCATTTCTCTGATTATGAACGCGCGCTTAGCGATGACACGGCGTTGATCCTCAAAGTTCACACTAGCAACTATAAAGTTCTTGGATTCACTTCCGAGGTGCCCTTAGATGAGCTCGCAGCCCTTGGGCAGAAATCTTCCATCCCCGTCGTAGAAGATCTCGGGAGCGGAAGCCTAATAAATTTTCCAGGGCTTGATGAGCCAACCGTCGCTCACAGCGTAAAAGCCGGTGCGGATTTAGTCACATTCAGTGGCGATAAGATGCTTGGCGGCCCCCAGTGCGGGTTTATTGTCGGCAAAGCCGAGATGATCAAAGCTTTAAAAACGCATCCAATTTACCGGGCGCTAAGGCTCGACAAGATAACTTTAGCGGCGCTTGAGGCGACACTTAAACTCTACCTTCAGGATAATCCCAAAGAAAAAATACCGGTGTTCGGTATGATTTGCCGGCCCCTAAAAGATCTCAAGGAGCAAGCGACTAAATTGCGCAGCTTCCTTAGCGACGGTCAAAATTTGGAAATTGAGCTCGTTGAGACCCAGGCAAAAGTTGGAGGTGGTTCCTTGCCCAATCGAGAGTTGCCTAGCTGGGCGCTGAAACTGCAAACATCTCGGTTTGATGAGGATTCGCTGGCGAGAGCCTTAAGAGAAGGCGATTTGCCAATCGTGGCGCGGGTTGAGAAGGGAGCCGTATTGCTGGATATGATGACGATAGTTGATTCTGAACTTCGAGCCATAGCGGACGCGATAGAATCGGTCGTCTCCAAGTGATATTGCTCTCATGAGTGTCAGCCATTTTGTCATTGGTACCGCGGGACATATTGATCATGGTAAGACCGAGTTGGTAAAAGCTCTGACCGGTACTGATACTGATAGGTTATTGGAAGAAAAGCGCCGGGGAATTTCGATTGAAATCGGTTTTGCCTCCTTTTTTCTGCCGGAAGGCCTTGAAGTCAGCATTGTCGATTT